>NZ_JAVRFL010000020.1:0-125169 GCF_031845925.1 Micromonospora reichwaldensis
GTTGTCACTCCGCCCGGCGTGTCACGACAACAACTTCATGATCAACGGGGCGGGGTGGGGGGCGGGGTGGGGCGCGGAGCGGGGGTGGGGGGGCGTAGGTGGGTTATCAGGCGCATGCCGTGGTAGACGGTCAGGGCGGCGGCGGTGCCCAGGGCGATGCCGTTGAACGAGAGGTCGCCGGCGGTGAGGGTGTAGTTGGCCGCGCCGACGATCACCGCGACGGCGGCGGTCATCAGGTTCACCGGGTCGTGGAAGTCCACCCGGCTCTCGATCCAGATCCGCGCGCCGAGGATGGCGATCAGGCCGTACAGGGCGGTGGTGGCGCCGCCGAGCACGCCGGCCGGCACGGTGAGGATCAGCGCGCCGAACTTCGGGCTGAGCCCGAGCAGCACCGCCGTCAGGCCGGCCACCCAGTACGCGGCGGTGGAGTAGACCCGGGTCGCCGCCATCACGCCGATGTTCTCCGCGTAGGTGGTGGTGCCGGAGCCGCCGCCGGAGCCGGCGAGCATCGTGGCCAACCCGTCGCCCATGAACGCCCGGCCCATGTCCCGGTCCAGGTTCCGGCCGGTCATCGCGGCGACCGCCTTGACGTGCCCGGCGTTCTCGGCGATCAGCACCAGGATCACCGGGATCACCAGCACGACCGCCCGCAGGCTGAAGCTCGGCGCGTGGAACTCGGGCAGGCCGACCCAGGCGGCGTCCCGCAGGCCGTCGACCGCCTTCGGATCCAGGTCGCCCAGCACGGCGGCGAGTACCCAGCCGACCACCACCCCCAGCAGGATGGAGAGTCGGGCCAGGAACCCCCGGAAGGCCACCGTGGCGAGCAGGATGGCGGCCAGCGTCACCACCGCGATCAGCGGCTGCGCCTTCACGCCGGTGCCGCTCCCGTCGCCGTCCCAGGCGACGGGAGCGAGGTTCAGGCCGATCAGCGCGACGATCGCCCCGGTGACCACGGGCGGCATCAGCGCGTCGATCCAGCGCGACCCGGCGAGCTGGACGACCAGCCCGACGGCGGCCAGCGCCACGCCGGCGACGACGATGCCGCCGAGCGCCGGGCCGATGTCGCCGCCGGCCTTGGCCGCCAGCACCGGCGCGATGAAGGCGAAGGACGAGCCGAGGTACGAGGGCAGCCGGTTGCCGGTGATCAGCAGGAACAGCAGCGTGCCGAGCCCGGAGAAGAAGAGCGTGGTGGCGGGCGGGAAGCCGGTGATGAGCGGCACCGTGAAGGTGGCGCCGAACATCGCGACGACGTGCTGCACGCCGACGCCGAGGGTCCGCGGCCAGGAGAGGCGTTCGTCGGGGTGGACCACGTCGCCGGGGCGGATGGACCGGCCGTCGCCGTGGACCGCCCACGCGGACCAACGGGAGCGCGGCTCGGTGGAGGACTGGGTCATGGAACGCCCTTCGCGTCGTGGAGAGGTGACGGGGGCGCAGGTGGAACCCGGGAGTCGTTTCTAGCAGAACCCCACCCCACCTCGTCCGTCACCCTCCCGCGGTCCCCACGTCACCGCGCCCGGGACCTGGGTGCGCCACCGGGTTCGATGGCTGGGCAGCCCGCCGACTCCGGAGCCGCCGCTTCGGGACACCGTCGTCGGCGAGGTGTCGGCGGGCGGAGGGGCCGGACCGGCGCGGGTGGGACCGGTCCGGTCGCGGGGGAGCGGGCGGGGCGACCGTGCGCGGGATGGTCGCCCCTGCCGTCACCTGGTGTTGAGGACCTGGTCGCGCCCCGGCCCGGGCTGGCGGACGAGCGCCGGCGCCCGATGCGTCGGTCGCAGGGTGAGCAGGCTGCCCACCAGGCCGGAGAAGAGCACGACCATGCCCAGCGCGATCGCGGTGGCCGCCGGGAGCACCACCCGCATCGTCTCGCGCGGGTCGAGGTCGCCGAACCCGTCCAGCCCCCAGTGGGCGACCGCCCCGCCGGTGCCCGCGACGCCGGCGACGAGCAGCAGCAGACCGATGGTGACGCTGGTCTCCAGCCGCAGGAAGCGGACCCAACGGTCCGACGTGCGTTGCCGGGCCAACCCCTCCTGCCGGCCGTAGATCTCGGCCAGGCCACCGAAGAGCACGAGCTGCACCCCGACCAGCACCATCAGGCACGCGTACACCAGTGTGGCGACGTCGAGCCGGACCGGACCGAGGGCAAACGGGCCCGGGGTGAGCGCCGCCACTCCGGCCAGTCCGAGCCCGGCCAGCGCACCGCCCGGCCGGACCAGGGTCTTGCGCGGGGCGAACACCAGCAGGAACCGCAGGTGCCGCCAGCCGTCGCGCCAGGTGCGCAGGTGCGGCGGGCGGGACCGGCCGTCGGGCGACAGGGTGGTCGGCACCTCGGCGATGTCGTAGCCGGCCAGCGCGGCCCGCACCACCAGCTCGGAGGCGAACTCCATGCCCGGCATGCAGAGCCCGAGCGCGCGGATCCGCTCGGCGTGGAACCCGCGCATGCCGCAGTGGAAGTCGCGGACCTCGCGTAGCCCGAACAGTCGCCGGCCGAGCCAGCTCAGGACCGGGTTGCCGAGGTAGCGGTGCAGGGGTGGCATGGCGCCTGCGGCGATGCCGCCCCGGAACCGGTTGCCCATCACCACGTCGTGCCCGGCGCGCAGCGCCTCGACGAACGGGCCGAGGTCCGCAAGCGCGTAGGAGTCGTCGGCGTCGGCCATGATGATGAACCGGCCGCGGGCCTGGTCGATGCCGTTGAGCAGGGCGCCACCGTAGCCGCGGATGGGCGCGTGCACCACCCGGGCGCCGGCCCGCTCGGCGATCTCCTGCGACCCGTCGGTGGACCCGTTGTCGGAGACCAGCACCTCCCCGACCACCCCGCACTCCGCGAGCGAGCGCAGCGCCTTGCGTACGCAGACCTCCAGGGTCTCAGCCTCGTTGAGGCACGGCAGCAGCACCGTGACCTCGATCTTCGATTCGTTCGTCATGCTCCCCGTTGCTTTCTGCCGTGGTGGGCGCGAGCCGGTCCGGCTCGCCGTCGGCCGGCGTGGTCCGGTCCGTGGGTTGAGGTGCCGACCGCAGCCGCTGCCAGCCGACCGCGGCGGCGATCGGGAGGAACGCCAGCGCCGGCAGGCCGTAGCGGTGGTCGAACATCGAGGTGGCCACCGAGAAGACCATGATTCCGAGGCCGACGCCGGCGTACAGCAGGCCGATCATGCTCAGTCGCAGCCGGCCCCGGCGCGGCCACACCGCCCCGACCAGCGCGATCAGCACCATGGCGGCCAGGGCCGGCGGCGGGGTGACCGCGTACCGTCCGTAGCCGTGCAGGAACCGGCTGGCCGCGTTCGGCTCGACGTCGCGCGACGGCGCCGGTTGCCACCGGTAGTCGGGGCTGGCGGTGCGCGGCACGCAGTCACGGTCCGCCGCCCAGTCGGTCGGCGCGGGCTGCGGTCGCCACCAGTTGGCCAGGCACGCCTCGGTCGGCGCGAGCGGGGCCGGCCAGAAGTAGCGGGCGGTGTCCGACGCCACGGCGGCCAGGTAGTCGCCGGGCTGCTGCCGGAGCACCTCCCGGGCGAACTCGTCGAGGTCCTCGGGCCGTTCGACGGCGCGGATGGGGCTGTCCCGGTTCCAGATGAACCAGTCGGGCCGGGCGGGACGCTGGCCCAGCGGCTGCGTCGGGCACAGCTTTCGCAGTCCGGGCCGAAGTTCGAGCCGGTCGCAGTCGGCGATCTGGGCCGTCCGGCCGTAGAGGAACTTCCCGCCCTCCAGGCCGAGCGCGCCCTTGACGGTACCGATGCCGGCGAAGGCGACGCCGAAGAGGACGACGATGCCGAGCAGGTAGGCCGCCGGGGCCCGCCAGCCGCGCCACGGTACGAGCAGGAACAGCAGCAGGGCGCCGAGAGCGACGACGCCGGTGGGCCGGGTCGCCATGCCCAGCGCGACGGCGACGCCCGCGCCCAGGCCGGCGATCGTCCCGGGCCGCTCCCGCCACACGAGCAGCAGCACCGCCACGGCCAGCGCGGTGGTGAAGAGCGTCTCGGTGAGCAGGTACTGCTCCAGCGTGAGCTGGGTGGCGTCGAGCAGGACCGGCGCGGCGGCGAGCGTGGCCAGCCAGGGGCCGCCGCCCAGGCGGCGCAGCAGCAGGTAGGCCGCGACGCCCAGGGCGAGCCCGGCCAGGTGTTGCAGGGCCACCACCGAGGCGACGGTGCCCGTCCATTCGAAGCCCTTGAGCAGCCACGGGTACGTCCACCGGGCCGGCATGGCCGGCCATTCGGCGGCCCGTCTGAGATACGTCCCCGAGTCGCCCTGGAACCACAGGGCGGGCGGGTACGCGGCCATCGTGGTGATCCGCAGCGCGACACCGGCGGCGAGCACGACGACGAGGCCGACGTGGCGGCGCAGCAGGGCGGGAAGGGAACGCGGACCGGCCCACCGCGCGGTCGGGCGTCCAACGAGCACGGAAAGCTCCCGAAGACAGCGCAGAGTGATTGGCGCGGTCAAGCTAGCACGAGGGACGGTGACGGTGGGTGTACCGACCCGGCACGGGGGCCGACATTCGGCGCCCGCCATCTGCCGTTCACGCGCACGAAACGGTCGACCCGCCACCGATCCTGCGGATCTTCGTCCGAACGGCCGCGTCGGGGGTACCGACCGGACGGCCTGGCCCTCCGCCCGGCCATGGCGCGATCCGGCCCGGAGGAAAGGTCGGCTCAGGCGACGCCGACGGGCCGGAACTGGACGCTGACCCGGGGCCCGACGGGCCGGGTGGTCTTGGGTACGGCGTGCTCCCAGGTGCGCTGGCAGGAGCCGCCCATCACGACGAGGTCGCCGTGCCCGAGCGGGAAGCGCAGGCTGGCGCCGCCGCCCCGGGGCCGCAGCAGCAGCGTGCGGGGCGAGCCGAACGAGACGATGGCGACCATGGTGTCGGTGTGCGCGGAGCGGCCCTGGGTGTCGCCGTGCCAGGCGACGCTGTCCCGGCCGGAGCGGTACAGGCACATGCCGGCGGTGACGAAGGGCTCGCCGAGCTCGGGGGCGTAGTGCCGGGTGAGGGCGGTGCGCGCCTCGGTGAGCAGCGGATGCGGCAGCGGGCGGTGGCCGGCGTACCAGCAGAGCAGCCGGGGCACGTCCACCTCGGCGTCGTACATGGTGCGGCGTTCGGCCCGCCAGGGCACGTCCCGCAGCAGGGTGTCGAAGACCTGGTCGGAACCGGCGACCCAGCCGGGGAGGTGGTCGACCCACGCGCCGGGGGTGAGCGGGTGCCGGCGCAGCCGGCCGCCCAGTGGACCCAGCGACGGCTGCGCGGCGGTGAGGTCGAGCATCGACGGCTGGTAGGCGGCCCCGGTCATCGGGCGAGCGTACCGCCCGTTGGCACAGGTGTACGACGATGGGGTCGGCTTGTCGCCCGCCGGTCACCTGGCGCACACGTCGGCGTTGGCCGACGTCGGGTCAACGGTTGAGGATCCGGCGCACCGGGCCGCCGACGGCCCGCTTCACCCGGCTCCGCAGGCGCTGCTCGCGCAGGGTCTCCGCCTCCGCCTGCAACTCGGTGTTGCGGTCGTGCAGCCACTGGATGCGCTCCAACAGCGCGGGCGGAGGGGTCGCGGCGGCCGGGCGCACGGCGGGCGGGAAGGTGGTGGCCCGCACCTGCGCGTCGAACCGGGCCGCGCTGTCGCCGTCGGCGAAGGCGTTGCCCAGGTCGTGCTTGGCGAGGAAGGCCAGCATGGTCTCGTAGCGTGCCTTGTGGCCGTCGTTGAGCGCCGTGTAGTCCGCCTCGTCGTAGAGCTGGGCGGCGTCCACGTCCGCCGGCACGTCCTTCATCACCCGGTGCGGAATGTCGAAGTAGCGGGCGAGTTCCAGGGTGCGCGAGTCGTGCGCGAAGAGGTAGCCGGGCGTGCCGGCGACCAGCGCGGTGATGGTGCCGTGGATCCGGGTGCCGAACGCGAAATCGAACCCGGAGAGGTAGTCCATCCAGGTCCAGGGGTCCACGAACATCCGCACCTTGTCCTCGGTGAACAGCGGGTGCGAGGTGTGGATCGGGATCGCGCTGGACTTGCCCCGATCCTCGGGGGCGTCGCCGTAGAGCAGGGTGCCGAGCGTCTTGAGGTCCTGCGGCAGGTAGCGCAGGTTCGGATACCGCTCGTGGTGCCGGGTGATGATCTTCGCCATCGACTTGACGTACGGCGAGACGGTGAGCGCGAGCCGGTCGTCCGGCGCCAGCGCCGTCTTCCGCTTCTCCACCCGGAGGTTGTCGGCGTGCAGGAACATCGACGGGCACCCGATCACGTCGACGGCGGAGAAGCCCAGGGTGCGCAGGTAGCCCTCGGTGATCTCGCCTCGGACACCGATGCTGGGCGAGCGGTCCAGCACCGCCCGGACGAACCGGGTCACCACGTCGTCGATCGGGCGCAGGTACTCCCGGTCGCCGTGGACGTCGGTCTGTACGCCGACCCCGAGCACCACCACCGGGATCCTCAGCCGCTCGATGAGCTTGGTCATCGCCTCGACGCGGTGGGCGTAGCTGCGCCGGAAGGCGTTGGCCAGCGGCACCACGTAGACGTCGTACCGCTCGTTGATCATGTCGGCGTCGCGCGGGTTGACCTTGAACTCGGTCGAGGCGATCTCGGCGGTGGCGGTGCGCAGCAGCTTGTGAGCGGCGTGGCTGAAGACGAGGTTGCCGTTGTTCTCCCCGATCCAGTTGTGCTCGTAGCTCTCCTCCGGCGAGTAGACGTCAAACGGGCCCTTCTTGGCCCGCATCAGGATCCGCCGATGCATGTGCCCCGCCTCTCGTCACCTCCGGGTCACGGAATATTAGGCCACGGGCCGACGTGGGCATAGCCGGCCGTCATCCCGTCACGGGACGGGACGCAACGATCACTCCCGTCACGGGCCGGGACGCAACGATCACCCCGGATGGGGCGGAACGGTCGCTTCCGGGCGGGACGGGAAGATCAGCAGGGGCGGCGGGTATGGTGCCCGGCGGGCGGTGCCGACCGGAGCCGCCACGGGGCGTCCTCCCGGGACACCCGACGACGGGGTCGAGGAGGAGACGTACGTGCTGGTGACCCTGCGGATCGTCGGGATGCCGGCATGAACGACGCCGCTACCGTCGCGCCGGCCGCCCGGCCCGCGTCCCCGGCCAGCCGCCTGCCGTCGCTGACCGGGCTGCGCTGGGTCGCCGCCCTGCTCGTCTTCGGGTTCCACGTCGCGACGATGGGCGTCATCGCCGAGCCGGGCCAGAAGGCCGTCGTGGACTGGGCCTTCGCCCTCGGGCTGTCGGGCGTGCAGTTCTTCTTCATCCTCAGCGGCTTCGTGCTGGTCTGGTCGGCCCGACCCACCGACACCCGTCTGGCGTTCTGGCGGCGCCGGGTGGCCAAGATCTGGCCGAGTCACGTGGTGCTGTGGGTGGCGGCCCTGGCGGTCGCGGCCTGGTTCGCCGATCCCGTGGACCGGTTCGTCGCGGTGGAGAACCTGTTCCTCCTGCAGGCGTGGGACCCGCGGCCGGGCCACTTCTACAGCATCAACACGGTCAGCTGGTCGCTGTCCTGCGAGTTCTTCTTCTACCTCTGCCTGCCGTTGGCGCTGCCGTTGATCCGCCGGGCCCGGCCGTGGGCCCTGTGGGCCGTCGTGGTCGCGGTGCCGCTGCTCATCCTGGCGCTCTGGCCGGCCCAGGCGCTGGTGCCCGAGGAGAGCCGCTGGTGGTTCACCCAGGTCTTCCCGCCGGTGCGGTCGCTGGAGTTCTGGATGGGCGTCGCCGCCGCCGAGCTGATGCGGCGTGGCCGGTGGCGTGGGCCGGGCCTGCCGCTGGCCAGCCTGCTCTTCGTGGCGACCTGGGTGGTCGCCGCGCAGTGGGTCCGCGCCGAACTGTGGGCGGCGCTGCTCTCGGTGGCGTACATCCTGGTCATCGCCGCGGCGGCGGACGCGGACGTGCGCGGGCGGCGCTCGCCGTGGCGGTCCCGGCCGATGGTCTGGCTGGGCGAGGTCTCCTTCGCCTTCTATCTGGTGCACGTCCTCGTGATGATCACCGTCCTGCGGCTCACCGGCGACTGGGGCGTCGGCTTCACCGGCTGGTGGGGACCGGCGGTGGTGCTCGGCTTCCTGCTGTTCAACCTGGCCCTGGCCGGCCTGTTGCACCGTCTCGTCGAGACGCCGATGATGCGGCTGCTCACCCCGCGCAGGCCGGCCCGGACGCCGCGGGACGGGGACGGCGCCGGGAAGGACTCCGGCGGCCCCGGGGCGGCGCCGGGGGATCGGGGCAGCGCCGTGCCGCGCCCCCGGGCCGCCGGCCCGCAGGACGACCACCGACCGACGTACGCCGACTCGCGCTGAGCGCCCCGGCGGTCGGAGTGTCCGCCGACGAAATCCCGACCGTTTCGGTGACGCCGGTCACCACGTCGGCGAACCGGTCATCGGGCGCGTCCGGGCCGAATCCCGCCGGGGTTTCGGCGCCGATGTCCGCCACTTGTCCCGTTGTCGCCCGGAGGTGCGCGCAGAAACGGTCGTCCCATTGAGTCACGTCAGTGGCGAAGTGCCCGCAAAAATTGTCTCCCGATCAAGGTTTAGGCAGGTGGGACGGGGTTGGCAGGGCGCGGACCGGCCAGTAATGTCGGCGCGTCCGGTGCGGTACCCGATCGCCAGAGGCGACGCCGCGCCGACCCGCCTAATCGTGAACGACGAACCGGGGACCCAGTGCTCGTTGGGGTGAATCCGTGGGCCGTTGGCCCGTGGTAGGGCGTTCTTCCCGCCCGAATCCGTCAGCTAACCCGGTCGGCGGTGTCGGAAGGAGTTCCATCCTCATGCCACACCCGTACACCCCTCGGTTGTGCCGCCGTCTCCACGGCGCCGCGGTGATCGCGCTCGTCCGCCCGCAGGTCCTGAGCTGACCCACCGGTCACCGTCCGTCGCCCGGCGTCCCGGGCGCATCCCCTGAGTGGCCCACCACCCGCCCGGACGCCCGTCCGCGCGGTCGGTCCGCCCTGCCCTCGGCGCGGACCGACGGCCGCTCACCCCCGAGCCCGTGGAGGAAACCGTGAAGCACCACCTCAAGCGACAGTTGCGTCGCCTCACGTCCGAGCGTCCGTACCAGCTGGCCGCCGCGTCCGCCGCGGCGCTCGTGCTGGCGTCGGGCACGGGCGCGCTGCTGGCCGGAGCCGACGAGGCACCCGCCGCCGCGCAGGCCCCGGTGGCCGCGACCGAACTGCGGGACGACGCGGCGGCCTCGCGCAGCCAGACCCGGGTCGCGCCCGCCCCGTCCCGCGCCGCCCCGGCCGCGTCCAGCGCCGCCCCGTCGGCCAGCGCGTCCAGCGCCGCCCCGGACCCGGACCTGACCCGCAAGCCGGCGCCGCCGAAGCCTCCGGCCGCCAAGAGCCTGGACTACGACTACCAGGCCCAGACCACCTTCTACAACTGTGGTCCGGCGGCCGTCCGGCACGCCCTCAGCGCCGCCGGCATCGCGCGCAGCCAGGACGCCCTCGGCGCCCAGCTGGGCACCGACCAGATGGGCACCGACTCGGCCCAGGACACCACCCGCGTGCTGAACGCGACGGTGAAGGGCGACCCGTACCGGACCCGGATGATCCCCGGTGGCGCCGCCACCCCGGCCCAGATGGACCGGCTCCAGGCCGACGTCGTCGCGGCCATCGCCGACGGGCGGGGCGTCGTGGTCAACGTCGCCGGCAGCGCCACCGACACCGACGGCGGCTGGCACTCCTTCCCCGGCGGCCACTACGTCGCGGTGGTCGGCTACCAGGACGAGGGGCGGCTGGTGAAGATCGCCGACTCGGCGAACCCGGCGACCGCCTCGTACTGGATCAGCACCATCGCCCTGGCGAACTGGGCCGCCACCCGCGGCTACTCCGCCTGAGCGACCCCGTCGGGCGCCGGCTCCCCTACGCGGGGGTCGGCGCCCGATGTCGTGTCCGGGTCACGGCCCTCGCCCCCGGCGTCCGGTGGGTGGCACACTGCGCCCATGGTCGATGAGTCGGGTGACCGGGACGGCCGGCGGGTGCTCCTGCTGCTGCACGGCATGGGCGCGACCGGCGACGTGTGGCTGCCCTGGGCGCCGCTGCTGGAGCGTCGGTGGGCGGGGCGGTGGCTGGCACCGGACCTCGCCGGCCACGGCTGGTCGCCGCCGCTGCCGGAGTACTCGTTCCCGGGGCTGGCCGCGCGGATCGCCGCGGGGCTCGCGGCGGGGGACCGGCTCGTCGTGCTGGGGCACTCCCTCGGCGGGGTGGTCGCGCTGGCGCTGGCCGCCCGCAGCGCCGGGCTGCCCGTCGACGCCGTGGTCGGGCTCGGCATCAAGGCCGTCTGGTCGCCGGCGGAGCTGGCGAAGGCAGGTGAGTTGGCGGCCCGGCCGGTGACCTGGTTCGCCAGCCGGGACGAGGCGGCCCGCCGCTACCTGCGGGTGGCCGGCCTGACCGGGCTCTTCGCCCCGGACCATCCCGTCGTGGAGGCGGGGCTGCGGCAGGTCGACGGCCGCTGGCGGCTGGCGATGGATCCGGCCGCGTTCGGCGTGGGCGCGCCGGACCTGCCCGCCCTGCTGGCGGCGACCGACGTGCCCGTGCTGCTGGCCCGCGGCGAGCACGACCCCATGGTCACCGACGCCCAGCTCACGGAACTGGGGGTGCCGGTCGCCGTCCTGCCCGGCCTCGGGCACAACGCCCACGTCGAGGCCCCCGAGGCGGTCCTGGACCTCGTCGAGCCGTACCGCTGATCCGTCTGCCGTCCCGGGGCCGCGCGGCGGGGGACGTGGCCGACGATCAAGAGCCGGCGGCCGCCGGTGCCTCGGGGCGTGCGGCGGGCACCTCCCCGTGCCCGGTCTCGCCCTGGTCCCGGACGCGTGGTGGTCGGATCGCCGTGATCGCGACGGCGGAACCCGCGGCGAGGAGGGCGAGTGCCAGCCAGGGGAGGGCGGGCAGGTGCCAGCGTTCACCGAGGTCCGTCAGATAGCCGATGACGGTGTTGCCGCCAGCGGCGACGAGTCCCCCTGCGGAGGCGTACACGCCCAGGTAGGTGCCGGTCAGGCCCGGCCGGGCGAAGTCGGCGGCACGGCTCAGCGCGAACGGTTGGGCGACGTTGAGGCCGATCGCCAGGAACGCCGTGGCGAGGGCCACCGGTATCGACGCCGCCAGGACGATCGCGATCGCGGTGTTCCGGCCGCCGGCGGACAGCCAGGTCGCGCTGCCCGCGCCGGCGATGAAGGACACGGCGGAGAGCAGCAGGCCGACGACGATCGCGCCGTGCGAGGACATCCGGCGTGCCAGCGCCTGGGAGACCCGCACCTGTAGCAGCAGTGTCGTCACGGTGGAGATGAGGAAGACCGCTCCGGTCGCGCTGGCCCAACCGGTGACCCGAGCCGCCTCCAGCGGAAGAAGCAGGTAGAACTGGTTGTACAGCGTCAGCATGCCGGCGCAGGCGACGGTGAAGACCATGAACCGGCGGTCGGTGGTGACCTGCCGCCAGCTCGCCCGCAACGGCCCGGCCGGCGCCTGCGGGGACCGCGCCGGAAGCCAGCGCGCCTGGGCGATCGTGAGGACGGCGAAGATGACCGCCGAGGTGAGCGCCATCGGCCCGAACCCGACGAGGATGAGCACGCTGCCGAGCAGCGGGCCCGCCAACGCGCCGACCGTGTTCGTGAGGCTGTAGAGCGTGAACGCGTCGACCCGCCGGTCGGCGGCTTCAAGCGCCAGATAGGTGCGCACGGCCGGCGAGAACAGCGCGCCGGCCAGACCGGTCAGGACGGCGGCGCTCATCAGCCCGACGGCGCTGCTCGAGAAGGCGAAGATGGCGAAGGCCAGCGTCCGTAGCGCACAGCCGGCGATGATGACCGGCCGGCAGCCGAAGCGGTCGGCCGCGGCGCCACCCACCACGGTCAGTCCCTGCTGGGCGAAGGTACGGATCCCCAGCACGGCGCCCACCACCGCGGCGGCCATCTGCAGGTCGTTGGTCAGGTAGGTGGCGAGATAGGGCACCAGCAGGTAGAACCCGACAGCCATCCCGCACTGGTTGACCAGCAGCAGCCGCACCGGCCCGGACATGGACCGGAACAGCCTGATCGTACGCACCCGGGCCTCCCGACTGCCGTTCCCGGCGACCGGCTTGTCGCCTGAACGTAGCAGTTGCCGCACTGTGGCAATAAGGCCTGCCGGGCGGGAAAGGTCAGGTGGCGGGGTAGAGCGTCGCCTCGTCCGGGTCGAGCGGCAGGCCGGCCCCGCCGGCGCGCGGGGCAGGTGCGCTCCACTCCCCGTCGAGCTGGCGCCGGGCGGCCTCCAGGAACGCCTCGGCGTACGACTCGGCGGGGAAGTCACCCAGGTAGCGGCTCCGGGTGGCCCATCGCGCCGAGGCCAGCGGATCGGTGTCCAGCAGCGCGGTCAGCACCTCGTCCACGTTCGCCATGTCGCGCCGCAGCACGTAGCCCGACCCGGCGAGCGGGAACTGCTCGGGGAACCGGTCGCCGGAGTCCACCATGTCGGTCACCGCGTACGGCTTGCCGGAGTAGAGGTAGTCGGAGATCACCCCGGACACGTCGGAGACCAGCGCGTCCGAGCGGTTCACGCACTCGGTCAGGGTCAGCTCCCGGCTGGCGGCGGTGCCGAAGACGTGCTGCCGGCCGCTGCGGGCCCGGTCGGCGGCCAGCAGTTCGGTGAGCCGGCCCAGCTGCCGGGCGGAGGCCGGGTTCTGCGAGGTGTACGGGTGGGCCCGCAGGATCACCGTCGCGCCCCGGTCGAGCAGCCGGCGCAGCAGCGTCTCGGCCACCGGCAGGGAGCAGTAGTTCGCGTCCGCGTTGTGTCCGGTCCAGGTCGGCGTGTAGAGCACGGTCGGGTTGGCCCGCCCGTGCGCCGGCCCCGGGCGCACCTCGATCGACTCGACCTGGGGGCGGCCGACGACGACGAACTTCTCCGCCGGGATGTCCACCCCGGCGCGGGCGTACCGGTCGATGGCAGCCTGGCCGGCGACGAAGATCCGGTCGAAGATCGCCGAGACCGGGTTGGCGCTGGGGGCCTTGTCGCTGTCGCCGTGGTGCAGCTGGACGTGGGTCAGCTGGGTGAAGCGGATGCAGTGGCTGTTCTTCGCGCCGTGGTTGACGTAGAACGCCACCCGCAGGCTCGGCACCAGCGCCTCGTCCATCGCCCTGGTGGTGGGGCAGTAGACCACGGGCGCGCTCGTGGCCGCGGCGACCAGGGGCAGGGACTCCGGCTCGCGCACCATCACCAGGAACGGCCGGCCGATCCGCTCCAGGTACGGCAGCCACATGGTGACCTGGTACTCCGAGCCGGGCGGCGCGGAGAAGTGGAGCAGGAACTCGGGCTGGTGCCGGCGCAGCGCGCGGGACACCGCCGAGCCGCCGGCCCCCGGCCGGAACTTGCGCCGGGCCAGGTCCAGCCCGACCGCCGCGGCCCCGGCGGCGACCAGGGCGACGGCCGCCAGCGCGACACCGGCCGGCAGGCCCGCGACGGCCGCCAGCGCCAGCAGGGCGAGCAGCCCCGCCAGCGCGTCGCCGAGGCGGGCGGCGACCAGCGGCGTCCACGAGCGCACCGGCAGGTTCGCGGCGCGTACCTCCAGGCCGCCGGCGTCGCGGAGCGGGTTGACCAGGAGCACCAGCCCCAGCAGGGCCAGTGCGGTCACGGCCAGCGCGGGATCGAACCCGGCGTCGAGGCGGCGGGCGTAGCCGACCAGGATCGCCGCCGCGACCAGCGCGGTCTCGGCGGCGTTGTCGGCGCCCGGCCGCACCCGCCGCTCCCAGGTGGCCGCCGCGAGGGCGGCCACGGCGAGCCCCAGCCCCCAGCCGGTCGCCCCGGTCAGCGCTACGACGAGGAACGCCAGCACCGCCAGGCCGGTGGCCAGCGCGCGGGCGAGCAGCTTCCGAACCAGGTCACCACGCATGTCGGCTCCGATTCCCGCCGTGGCCCGAAATCCGCGTCAGCCGGCGTCGGCCGGGCTGGCGTCCCGCTCCACCCGCGCCGACCCCGGCTGGGCCGGCACCTCGCCGGGCGCGCGACGCACGTCGATGACCTGGCCGGTCAGGTCCGAGATCAGCACGTCCAGCGACGCCTGCGCCACGGTCTCGGCGGCGAGCAGGGTGTGCTCCGGCTCCTCGCCGAACGCCTTGGTGCGCATCGGCGTCGCGGTCCGCTCGGGGTTGACGCAGTTGACCCGTACGCCGAACTCCGCCCACTCGTCGGAGAGCGCCTGGGTGAGGTTGACCAGGGCCGCCTTGGTGGAGGAGTAGAGCGCGTAGTCGGCGCGGCCCCGGGTGTAGGAGCTGGAGGTGTAGAGCAGCAGCTGGCCCTTGGTCTGCTGGAGGTAGGGCAGCGACTGGCGGGCGACGATGACCGGCCCCACGAAGTTGACCTGGAGCACCCGGTCCATGGTCTCCTGGTCCATCTCGGACAGGGGACCCTTCTCCAGGATGCCGGCGGTGACCACCACGTGGTCGATCCGCCCGGTGGCCTCGAAGGCGGTCTTCAGCGCCGCCTCGACGTCCTCGGCGCGCTCGACGTGGGTGCCGGTGCTGGAGCGGCTGAACGGGAAGACCTGCGCGCCGTAGCGGCGGGCCAGTCCGGCGAGGTCGTGGCCGATGCCGTAGCTGCCGCCGAAGACCACGATGGTCCGGCCGGTCAGCTCCTCGGTGTAGCTGCGCTCGTCGGTCACCCGGGGCGCCTGCGCGGCGGCGAGCTGGAACAGCTTGTCCGCCAGGTGCACGTCGACCGGGTGGGTGACCTTGATGTTCTCGTCGGAGCCGTCGATGACCTTGATCGGGGTGCCGGGCAGGTAGCGCAGCACCACCCCGCAGTCGTCGGTGGCGGCGAAGTGCGGGTCGTTCTCGGCGCGCCGGTAGGCCTCGCGGATGGTGCCCGAGCGGAACGCCTGCGGGGTCTGGCCCCGGCGCAGCGAGGAGCGCACGGGGATGTCGGTGATGCAGTCGTCCTCGTCGACCTGGACGATCGTGTCGGCCGACGGGATGGCCACGTCGACCGCCGCGTACGTCCAGAGCGCGTTCACGCACTCCCGCACGATCCGGCCGCTGACCAGGGGCCGCACCGCGTCGTGGAAGAGGATGTTGCAGTCGCCCTCGCCGACGGCGTCGAGCGCGATCCGGGTGGTGGCGTTGCGGGTGTCGCCGCCCTCGATGACCTTGGTGACCTTCCGGAAGCCGGCCTTGTCGACGATCTGCTGCGCGTCGGCGACGTGGCCGGTGGCCATCAGCACGACGATCTCGTCGATCTCGGGCGCCGCCTCGAAGACCGCCAGGGTGTGCTCGATGATCGGCTTACCGGCGATCTTCAGCAACTGCTTCGGGATGCCGAGGCCCAGCCGGGTCCCGGTGCCGCCGGCCAGCACCACCGCCACCGTCCGCGAGGGCCGCCACGGCGCCGGGGTGTCCGGTGTGGCGTCCGAGCCAGTGGTGTGGTCCTGCGTCATTGCCGAATCCTCACTCTCGGGGATGGTGAACAGAGGTTTCCGCCCGCGCGGCGGCGGGATGAACCTTAACGCGCGGGCCGCGTCGCCCCAACGGGACGACGCGGCCGTCCGGTGCCGAGTCGATGCCGTACGTGCGCGGGACCCTACTTGCCGTTGGCGAACGCCTCGTACGCCCGCAGCACCTCGTCGGTCGGGCCGTCCATGCGCAGGACGCCCGATTCCAGCCAGATCGTCCGCTCGCAGGTGTCCCGGATCGAGGAGAGCTGGTGGCTGACGAGGAACACCGTGCCGGCGCTCTCCCGCAGCTCCCGGACCCGCTGCTCGCTGCGCTTGCGGAAGCCCTTGTCGCCGGTGGCGAGGGCCTCGTCGATGAGCAGCACGTCGTGCTTCTTGGCCGCCGCGATGGAGAAGCGCAGCCGGGCCGACATGCCGGAGGAGTAGGTGCGCATCGGCAGCGAGGCGAAGTCGCCCCGCTGGTTGATGCCGGAGAACTCGATGATCTCCGGGGTCTGCCGCTGCACCTCCGCCGGCGGCATGCCCATGGCCAGGCAGCCCAGCACGACGTTGCGCTCGCCGGAGAGGTCGTTGAGCAGGGCCGCGTTCACCCCGAGCAGCGAGGGCTGCCCCTGGGTGTAGACGGCGCCGCGGTTGACCGGCAGCAGCCCGGCGATGGCCCGCAGCATGGTCGACTTGCCCGAGCCGTTGCTGCCGATCAGCCCGATCGCCTCGCCCCGGTACGCGGTGAAGCTGACCCCCTTGACCGCGTGCACCTCGCGGATGTTCGGGGCCGAACTGCGACTGACGATGCGCTTGAGCGCGCCGACCGGGCCGCCGCCCCCGCCCGCGCCCTTGTGCACCCGGTAGATCACGTGCGCGTCGTCGACCACCACGGTGGGGATCCGCTCCTGGATCCGGGGCAGCGTCACGGTGACGTCGTTGGACGACTCGAACTGCTCAACCACGGCCGTACTCCTGTTCGCCCCGCCAGAAGTAGATGAAACCCCCGACGCCCATCACGATCGCCCAGCCCACCGCCGCCAGCCAGAGCTGGAGCAGGGAGGAACTGAGCAGCGGTGCCTGCTCCAGCAGCGAGACCCGGGCCAGCTCGATGTAGACCAGGGCCGGGTTGAACTCGACCAGCCGGGCGGCCCAGGCCGGCAGCTGCTCCTCGAAGAGCGCCACGCTGTAGAGCACCCCGGAGCCGTACATCCAGGTGCGCAGCACGAAGGGCATGACCTGCTTGAGGTCCGCCAGCTTCGCGCCCAGCCGGGCCACCGTCATGGTGAGCCCGGCGTTGAAGACCGTCTGGAGCAGGATCGCCGGCGGCAGTATCAGCCAGGCCAGGGTGATCGGCTCGCCGGTCACCAGCACGATGGCGACGAGCACCACCATCGAGCCGAGCAACTGCTGGAACTGGGTGACGGTGACGGCCAGCGGCAGGCAGGCCCGGGGGAAGTGCAGCGCCCGGATCAGCCCGAGGTTGCTGGTGATGGACTGGGTGCCCGTCTGCACGGCGGTCTGGGTGAAGTTGAAGATGAACAGCCCGGTGCAGAGGTAGGCGATGAAGTTCGGGACACGGTCCTGCTCCAGCACCAAGCCGAAGATCAGGTAGTAGACCGCCGCGTTGGTCAGCGGGGTGAGCACCTGCCACAGCTGCCCCAGCTTGGCGTTGCTGAACGACGCGACCAGCTTGGCGTTCGCGTACGCGGAGATGAAGTGCCGGTAGCGCCAGAGCCGCCGGGTGTACTCGCCCAGGGACGGCCGTTCGCCGGCGAACCGCAGCCCGTACCGGGCGGCCAGTTGCGCCTGGGAGAGGCCGGAGTCGGGATCGGCCAGCGCGGTGTTGGCCATGGGATGGCCGCTCCGATCTTTCGTGACGACGGGTGGGGCGCGACGATGGAACCGAGCGTGGAGCGCCGCCTCGCCGCTGCGTGGACAGTAGTCCGAAACACGTCGGGACGCAACCGTACCGTCGTTGCGCTACATTGTTCCTCGTGACAGCCGAGACGAGCTCCAGGTGACGACCGGGAAGAGGCGGGCGCCGGCCGGCGCGGCAGTGCTCCGAGACGACATCACCACGGCCATCCGCCGTGCCCTGATGCAGGAGCTCGCCGCGGTCGGCTACGGCCGGCTCTCCATCGAGGCGGTGGCCCGGCGTGCCGGGGTCAGCAAGACCGCAATCTACCGGCGCTGGAACTCGAAGCTCGACCTGGTGCTGGAGATCGTCGCCGCGGCGGCCACCGGCAAGCTGCCCGCGCTGGACACCGGCACGCTCCGCGGCGACCTCGAACTGCTCTTCCAGGTGGTGGCGCACGCGTTGCGGCACCCGCTGGCCTCGCAGATCATTCCCGACCTGCTCGCCGAGGCCGCCCGCAACCCGACCATCGACCAGACCCTGCAGAAGGTGCTGCGCGCCCGGCAGCAGGAGATCGGCGGCCGGCTGATCGGCCGCGCCGTGCAGCGCGGCGAGCTGCCGCCCGGCACCGACCCCGAGGCGGCCGTCGACCTGATCGTCGGCCCGCTCTACTGGCGGCTGGCGATCTCCCGGACCCCGCTCACCGACGCCTACCTCGGCACGCTGGTGGAGGCGGTGGCCACCGGGCTGGGCGCGGGCGCCGGCGTGCCACGCCCCCGCGACGCGGCGGCGGACGCCGCGCCCGCCTGACCGCTCCCGGCCACCCCCTCGGCGCCCGCGCCCGACTCTTCCGGCGGCCGTGGGTGCCGCGCCCGCACCGATCCGGGAGCGCCGCGGCCGCCGTCCACGTGCGCGGCCGGGTCAGCGCGGGGCGTCGACCGGCAGCCGGGAGACGATGTGCCGGGCGATCTCCAGCGAACTCGTCGCGGCGGGGGAGGGCGCGTTGAGCACGTGCACCTGCCGCTCCGCCTCGACGATCAGGAAGTCGTCCACCAGGCCGCCGTCGGGCAGGATCGCCTGCGCGCGCACGCCCGCGCCCGCCCGGACGATGTCCGCCGCAGTGAGCTCGGGCACCAGCCGGGCCAGGCTCGCCGCGAACCGCTTCTTCGACAGCGACCGGGTCACCTCGGTCAAGCCGTACCGGTAGTGTCGGCGCGCCAGCGTCCACAGCCCCCGGTAGGTCAGCTCGTCCCACACGTCGCGCGGGCTGAACCGGCCCCAGGAGTAGCCCTCCCGGGCGGTCGCCAGCACCGCGTTCGGGCCGGCGTGCACGGTGCCGTCGATCATCTTGGTCAGGTGCACCCCGAGGAAGGGGAACTGCGGATCCGGCACCGGATAGATCAGCCCCCGCACCAGGCCCTGCCGCTGCGGCACCAGCTCGTAGTATTCGCCCCGGAACGGCACGATCCGCACCGGAGTGGGCACGCCGGCCAGCCGGGAGATCCGGTCCGCGTGCAGCCCGGCGCAGTTGATCAGGACGTCCGCGACCACCTCGCCCCGGGTGGTGTGGACCACCACCCCGTCCGGCCGGTTGGCCACGCCGGTGACCTCGGTCTCCGTGCGCAGCTCCGCCCCGCCCGCCGCGAGCAGCTCGGCGAGCTTGCGGCAGACCGCCCCGAAGTCGACGATGCCGGTCGAGGCGACGTGCAGCGCGCCGACGGTGGCCACGTGCGGCTCGTGTTCGGCGGCCTCGGCGGCGTCGATCAGCCGCGCCGGCAGGCCGTTGGCCAGGGCGCGCTGGTGCAGGTCGTGCAGCCGGGGCAGCTCCGCGGCGTCCGTCGCCACGATCAACTTCCCGCAGATGTCGTACGTGAGCCCGTGCCGCTCGCAGAACTCGACCATCGACGCGCTGCCGGCCCGGCACATGGTCGCCTTCAGGCTGCCGGGCTTGTAGTAGACCCCGGCGTGGATGACGCCCGAGTTGTGGCCCGTCTGGTGGGCCGCCCAGCCGGCTTCCTTCTCCAGCACGGTCACCTGGTCCCCGGGCCGGTCGGTGATCAGCCGGTGTGCCACCGCGAGCCCGACGATGCCGCCACCCACCACTACGAACCTGGTCATCTCATCTCCCCTGCCGGACGCCGCGACCGATGGTAACCAAGCCCACCCGGCGCGCCCGAGTCGCGGAAGACCCGCCCGCTTGGCCTAGACTGCTCCGGGTCCATCTCTCTGGGAGTCTCATGTCTGAGGTCATCGCGCTCGGTCAGCCCACGGTCGGCGAGGCGGAGCTGTCCGCGATCGCCGAGGTCTTCGCCTCCGGCTGGCTCGCTGGTTCCGGGCCCACCTGTCGTCGTTTCGAGGAGCGCTTCGCCGCCGTCACCGGCACCGGTCACGCGCTCGCCACCAGCAACTGCGGGTCGGCCCTGCACCTCGCGCTGCTCACCCTGGGTGTCAAGCCGGGCGACGAGGTGATCGTCGGCGACTACACCTTCCCGGCCACGGGGCACTCGGTGATGTGGACCGGCGCCAAGCCGGTCTTCGCCGACGTGCGGCCGGACACCTGGACGGTCGACCCGGCCGCCGTCGAGGCCGCCGTCACCCCGCGCACCGTCGGCATCATCGCCGTCGACGCCTTCGGGCAGCCGGCGGACTACGACGAGCTGCGTGCCATCGCCGACCGGCACGGGCTGTTCCTGATCGAGGACGCCGCCTGCTCCGCCGGCGCCACCTACAAGGGCCGGCCCGCCGGCAGCCTGGCCGACGTCGCCACCTTCAGCTTCCACGGCCGCAAGGGCATCACCGCCGGCGAGGGTGGCGCCTACGTCACCGACCGCGAGGACCTCGCCGCGCACGCCCGCAAGCTGCACACGTACGGGGTGGAGGGGGCGCTCACCCGCGCCGAGCTGTCGCACCTGCCGATCCCGACCTTCACCGAGCTGGGCTACAACTACCGGCTCTCCGACATCTCCGCGGCGATCATGATCGCCCAGCTCGACCGGCTGCCGGAGCTGCTGGCCGCCAAGCGCCGCACCGCGGCCCGCTACGGCGAGCTGCTCAAGGACCACGAGCTGATCACCACCCCGTACGAGGCACCCGACCGCGAGCACCCCTGGCAGTCGTACGTCGTCACGCTCGCCCCCTCGGTCGACCGGGGCGCGGTGGCGCTGGCGCTGCGGCAGCGCGGCGTGCAGTGCACCTTCGGCACGTACGCCTCGCACGTCCAGCCGCTCTACGGCCAGACCACGCCCTGCCCGGTCTCGGCGGACCTGTTCGCCCGGCACCTGGCCATCCCGATGCACGCCAACCTCACCGACGTCCAGGTCGAGACCGTCGCGGCCGCGCTGATCGACGTCGTCACCACCGCGGCCACCAGCCGCTGATCCCCCCAGGAAGGACACGCTCCGCCATGTCGAAGCAGACCGTCTTCATCACCGGAGGCGCGGGTTTCATCGGCCTGCACGTGGTGCCGATGCTGTTGGAGAAGGGTTACCGCGTCCGCATCTTCGACAACATGTTCCGCGGTGACCGGGACCGCGTCGCGGAGCTGGTGGCGACCGGCGACGTCGAGCTGATCGACCAGGACGTCCGCTACGGCGGCGCCGTGCACGCGGCCATGAAGGGCTGCGACTACGTGATCCACCTCGCCGCCGTCTCGATCAACAAGAGCCAGGCCGACCCGCACGAGTCGATCGACATCAACATGGTCGGCAACCACAACGTCTTCGCCGCCGCTGCCGAGCACGGGGTCAAGCGGCTGGTCTTCGCGTCGTCGGCCTCGGTCTACGGCGACCCGCAGAAGCTGCCGATGCACGAGGACGACCGGCTCGACCCGCTCACCCCGTACTGCATCTCGAAGCGGGCCGGCGAGGACCTGCTCGGCTTCTACCAGCGCAGCAAGGGCCTCAACTGGATCGCGCTGCGGTTCTTCAACGTCTACGGCCCGGGCCAGAAGCCGACCGCCTACTACACCTCCGTGATCAACCACTTCGTGAAGCGGTTGAAGAACGGCGAGCCGCCGGTCATCGACGGCAAGGGCGAGCAGTCGATGGACTTCATCCACGTGCACGACATCGCCCGCTCCGTGGTCGCCGCGATGGAGGCCGAGCAGGGCAACGTGCCGGTCAACATCGGCACCGGCATCGACACCTCGATCGCCACCCTCGCCGAGATCCTGATCAAGGCCGTCGGCGTGGACGTGCAGCCGCAGTTCAACCCGCGCGAGGTGCTGGTCAGCCGGCGCGCCGCCGACGTCACCCGGGCCCGCGAGGTGCTCGGCTGGGAGTCGACCATCGCCGTCGAGGACGGGATGACCGACCTCATCAAGACCGAGGTCGCGTGACCCAGCCCTCGTCCGCCGGGGGTCCGTCGTCGCACGGGCTCCCGGCGAACCCGTACAACCCGCACGCCTGGGTCATCGGCGAGCCCGTGATCGGCGCCGGGACGTGGATCGGCGCGTTCACCGTCATCGACGGCTCCGGCGGGCTGACCATCGGAGCCGGCTGCGACATCAGCTGCGGCGCGCAGATCTACACCCACTCCACCGCGCGGCGTTGCGTGTCGGGGCGTGCCTATGCTTCGGTGGACCGGGCGCCCGTGGTGATCGGCGACCGGGTGTTCATCGGGGCGAACGCGACCGTGATGATGGGCGTGACCATCGGCGACGGCGCGGTCGTCGGCGCGGGGGCCGTGGTCACCAGAGACGTGCCACCGGGGGCGGTCGTGACGGGGGTCCCCGCCCAGGTGGTCTCCACAGTCGAGTTGGACGGCGGCGATGTCCGGTTCGTCCCTGTAGCGGAGAGCTAGGAGCACCCCTCCCGTGCGTATCGCAGTCGTCAACAACTTCTTCCCGCCGCGTGCGGGCGGAAGCTCGCACCTGTCCGAGTCGCTCGCCAAGGGCTACGCCGCCGAGGGGCACGACGTGCTGGTGCTCACGGCCGCCTACCAGGACGCCCCGGAGGTCGAGGAGCGCGACGGCCTCCGGATCGTCCGGCTGCCGGCGTGGATGCTGCCGCAGACCCGGCTGGCTGTGAGCTTCGACATCTCGTTCACCAGCCGGCCCACGCTGCTGCGGCGGGTCCGCAAGCTGCTCGACGAGTTCCGGCCGGACGTGATCCACCAGCACGGCCAGTTCTTCGACCTGACCTGGGCGACCGCGCTCTACGCGCGCAAGCGCGGAGTGCCGGCGCTGCTCTCCATCCACACCCGGCTGGAGAACCCGCAGGCCCGCTACGCGAAGGTGTTCCGCGGGCTGGACGCCACCATGGTCAAGCCGTTCATGTGGCGGTCGAAGCCGCGGCTGGTGGTGATGGACGTGCTCATGCAGGAGTACATCGAGTCCCGCTACCGGGGCGCGCACTCCGGCCTGGTGCCGATCCCGGTCGGGGTCGACCCGGACTGGGTGGTCGGCGGCAACGGCCAGCGGGTCCGCGAACGGCACGACCTGGGCACCTCGCCGGTGATCCTCTCCGTCGGGCACGTGATCCCGCTGCGCGACCGCGTCGCCCTGGTCGAGGCGCTGCCCGAGGTGCTGGCCCGGGTGCCGGACGCGAAGCTGCTCGTCTGCGGCCAGATCTACTACGGGCTCTTCGCCGAGCGGGCCCGCGCGCTCGGCGTCGAGCACGCCGTCGTCACGGCGGGCAAGGTGCCCAAGAACGAGATCCCCGACTACCTGGCCGCCGCGACGGTGGAGTCGCACGAGCAGGGGCTCGGCCTCGGCACGGCGACCCTGGAGGCGATGGCGGCGGGGGTGCCCGTGGTGGCGCCGGCGCGGGCCGACAACTTCCCCGGCATCTCGCTGCGCGACGGCGAGAACGTGCTGCTCTGCCGGCCGGGCGACGTCCGGGGCCTGGCCGAGCGGCTGATCGCCGCGCTGACCGACCCGGCCCTGGCCAAGCAGATCGGGGTCAACGGCCAGGCGCTGATCCGGGAGCGGTTCAGCCTCGACCGGGTGCTGCACCGGCACCTGGAGGTGCTCACCGAGATGGCGGCCGCCCGCCGCCGCTGACCGTACGCCGAAGACGCCGGTGCCCCCGACCAGGACTGGTCGGGGGCACCGGCGTCTGACGTGCTGCGGATCCCGGGCGGGCGGTGGCCTCAGCGGGTGCGCGCCGGCGCGGGGGAGGGCTCGGCGGCCGGGCGCGGCGCGGGTAGCTGCTCGGCGGTGGCCGGCGCCGCGGGCTCCCCGTGCGTCGCCTCGACGTCGGGCGCCCCGCCCGGACGGCGCAGCTGACGCACCCCCGACAGGGCGGCGATGCCGGCGGCGAGCAGGTCCGCCACCGTGAAGATCAGCCGTGAGGCCAGCGCGATCCCCGTCGCCGCACCGAGGCCGCCGGCGTCCGCGAGGAACGGCGCCATGGTGGCCACCAGCACGGCCTCCCGCACGCCGAGGCCGGAGGGGGAGAGGAACGCGAACATCCCGACGGTCATCGCGATGGCGAACGAGCCGATGCTGCGCAGCAGGCCGCCGAGGCCGGGGGCGGCCTGGGCGTTGGCCAACAGCCACAGGTGCACGCCGAACAGGGTGTAGCCGAGGGCGCTCCAGCCGACCACGCGCGCCACGCCGGGCAGCGTCAACCGGTGCTGCAGCGGCGGCCGGCGCAGCACCTTGAGCACGAGCTGGATCAGCCGGGTGAGCACCGCCGGGATCGCGCAGATCAGGGCGATCGGGAAGAGCACAGCCACGATGTAGAGCGCGACCCGCACCGGCTCGGCGTACTCGGCCCCGGTCTCGGCGGTCGCGTCCAGCAGCGAGGGGAGGCTGAGCAGGCCCACGCCGAGCGCGGCGACCACGCCGAGGCCCAACGCGACCAGCGTGGCCAGGAAGGCCCGCGCGCGCGGCAGGCCGGCCCGCCGGCCCAGCTCCATCTGCAGGACGTACGCCCACACGCTGCCCGGGATGTACTTACCGAGCTGCCCGACCATGCAGATCCGCAGGGCGGCGGGGACCGACACCCGGTGTTCCAGGTCCGCCGCGGCGGCCCGCCACGCCATCGAGTTCGCGAACATCCCGGCGAGCACCGCCAGCACGGCGAGCACCACCGAGGGCCACGCGAGGTCGAGCCAGGTCTGCCGGACGTCCGGCCACTGGCTCACCACGCTCCAGGTCATGCCCGCCGCGATCGCCGCGATCACCACGACGCGTACGCCCAGCGAGAGCCATCGGGACGGTCCCTTCGCCGCATCGGCGTTCTCGGCCGGTGCGGCCCCCGTCTCGACCTGCGTCGCGGTCTCTGCCACGGCCGTCCTGCCTTTGCGTCGCCCGGACCCCGTCGGGGTCGCCTGCACAATTCGCCGAGACTAGCGCAGCGGGGCGTTTACCACGAACCCGCCCGAGCGGCGAGTCCGGCGTGCGCCGGCTCTCGCCGCGACGGTCCAGATGTGCCTCGCAACTCCGGCGCTGCTACGGTCTGCAACGCTGCCCCAAACCCCAAGGAGAGCTCCTGTGATCCCGATTTCCGTCGTCAAGCTGGACGAGGCGGCCGAACGGTTGGCGGTCGAGGTGATCCGTTCGGGCGTCATCGCGCAGGGACCGATGGTGGCCCGTCTGGAGCGCGAGTTCGCCGATCTGGTCGGCGTCGAACACGCGGTGGCCGTCAACAACGGCACGACGGCTCTCGTGGCCGCGCTCCAGGTGCTCGACCTCCAGCCGGGCGACGAGGTCGTCACCAGCCCCTTCACCTTCGTCGCGACGCTGAACGCGATCCTGGAGGCCGGCGCGACGGCCCGGTTCGCCGACATCCGCGAGGACGACTTCTGCGTCGACCCGCAGGCGCTCGCCGCCGCCGTCGGCCCGCGCACCCGGGTGCTGATGCCGGTCCACCTGTACGGCCAGCCCGCCGACATGGACGCCATCGCCCCGTTGGCCGAGCGGCACGGCCTCGGCCTCGTCGAGGACACCGCGCAGTCCCTGGGCGCGACGATCTCCGGCCGCGGCGCCGGCAGCTTCGGGCTCGGCACCTTCTCCCTGTACGCCACGAAGAACCTCACCACCGGTGAGGGTGGCATGATCACCACCAACGACGCGGGCCTCGCCGACCGCCTGCGCGTGCTGCGCAACCAGGGCATGCGGCAGCGCTACCAGTACGAGGTGGCCGGGCACAACTACCGGCTCACCGACCTGCAGGCCGCGCTCGGCATCCCGCAGATCGCCGCGTACGGCGAGAACGTCAAGCGCCGCAAGGACAACGCCGCCCGGCTCTCCGCCGGCCTGGCCGACGTCCCGGGGCTGCGCCTGCCGGCCGAGCTGCCGGGCCGCTCGCACGTCTGGCACCAGTACACCGTGCTGGTCACCGACGAGGCCCCGGTGGGCCGGGACGAGGTGATCGCCCGGCTGACCGAGCGCGGGGTGGGCTGCGGCATCTACTACCCGAAGACGGTCTACGACTACGACTGCTACCGGGACCACCCCCGCGTCGTCGCCGACCCGGCGCCGGTGGCCGAGGACGTCGTACGGCGGTGCGTCTCGCTGCCGGTGCACCACCACCTCAGCGACAGTGACCTCGACCAGGTGGTCGAGGCCGTCCGGGCGGCGGTGGGCGCGTGACCGCCAAACTGCGTTTCGCCCTGGTCGGCACCGGGGTGATGGGCTCCCTGCACGCCCGCGTGATCGCCCAGTCCGACCGGGCCGAGTTGGCCCGGGTGATCGAGCCCCGGCGTTCCGTCGGCCAGCAGATCGCCGAGCGGTACGGCGCCGGCTGGGCCCCGGACGCCGACGATCTCTCCGACGTCGACGCCGTGGTGATCGCCGCGCCGACCGAGTTCCACCACGGCCTCGCCGGGCAGGTGCTCGCCGCGGAGAAGCCGCTGCTGATCGAGAAGCCGGTCTGCGGCAGCCTCGCCGAGACCGAGGAGATCGTCGCGGTCTCCGAGAAGCGTGGCGTGCCGCTGCTGTGCGGGCTGCTGGAGCGCTTCAACCCGGCGGTGCTGACCGCACTGGCCCTGGTCGACCGCCCCGTGCACCTGACGGCCACCCGGCACTCGCCGTACGCGCCGCGGATCCGCACCGGGGTCGCCTGGGACCTGCTCATCCACGACGTCGACCTGGCCATCCAGGCGTTCGGCGGGGAGGAGCCGGCGGCGGTACGGGGGACCTTCGGGCACTTCCACCCGGACTCGCTCACCGAGGCCGAGGACGTGGCGGAGACCGTGCTCAGCTTCGGCAGCGGCGGGCTGGCCAACGTCTCGGCCAGCCGGATCGGGCAGCGTAAGGTCCGCACGCTGGTGATCAGCGAGGTCGACCGGCTGGTCGAGGCGGACCTGATCCGTAAGCACGTCACCATCTACCGGCACGTCTCCTCGGACGCGGCCACCCCGGACGGGCGCGGCTACCGGCAGCAGACCATCATCGAGGTGCCCGAGCTGCTCACCAACCGGGAGCCGCTCGCCGCCCAGCTCGACCACTTCGTCGACATCGTCGCCGGCACCGCCGACGCGGACGCGGAGCGGCAGCGGATCCTGCCCGCGCACCGGGTGGTCGGCCGGCTCTTCGCCGACAACGGGCGCTGACGCACACCGACGAAAGGGCGGGGCGACCACGGTCGCCCCGCCCTTTTTCGTCGACCGGTCCGGTCCCGCGCCGGCTCAGCCGCCTTCGGCGCAGCTCCGCCCGGCGTCGGTGACCTGGTAGATCCTGATCCGACCGAACTTCTGGGCCAGCTCGATGCGGTCGCTGGCCTCCAGCCGCTTGCGCTCGTAGTGCTTGTCCCAGGCGCCGGGCATGTTCCGCGTCCCGACGACCAGGTAGGAGATGTTGAACCGGCGCACCTCACAGCCGGCCGGCCGGGCGTCGGCGTTGTCGACCAGCCAGTTCCAGGCGTCCCAGCGCCGGTCGTAGTTCTCCGTCGGCAGGCCGGGCAGCGGCGGGATGCCGAACAGCATCGGCACCTCGTAGTCGGCGTACGACCAGCTGATGAACTCGTGGTGCCGGTCGTAGGCGACCGTGCCGCCCCGCGGCGTGTTCTCCGCCAGCCACTCGTACGCGCGCACGTACGACTCGCCGACCGGGGCCCGGCCCTTCAGCGCGCCGCGCAGCGGCTGCCAGCTCGCCGGCACGGCGGCCAGGCCGAGCAGCACCACGACCAGCGCCGCCGCGGCGACGGCGGTGGGCACGTCGGAGCCGCGCAGCGCCTCGGCACGCCGGGCGACGCGGGCCAGCAGCCACTGCACCGCGATCCCCAGCACCACCGCCCCGGCCACCGCCAGCACCCCGTACACCGGGAAGATCATGGAGCGGACGCGCTCCCGGACGCCGTACCAGAGGCTGGAGAGCGTCATCGCGGCGGTCGAGTCGGAGGCGGTGGTCCAGACTCCGATCGCGGTCCAGATCACGCCGGCCGCGAACCAGGGTCGCGCCCAGCGCAGCCGGGGCAGCACGAGGCAGAGCACCGAGAGCAGCAGGCAGGGGATGACCAGCCAGAGGGCGATCCGGATGGTCGGTTCGCCGAGCTGGAAGTCGGCGCCGCCGACCCCCGGGTAGGCGAACAGGACGTACCGCTGCGGGTCGCTCACCCAGTACTCGAACGCCTCGTCGTACCGGCCGAGCAGGGCGGGCGGGTTGGACAGCCGTTCGCCGTTGGCGCCGGCCAGCACGCCGAGCAGCGGGACCAGCGGCACCAGGCCGGCCAGCAGCATCGCCCCGGCCGCCGCGGCGACCCGGCGCAGCACCCAGCGGCCGCGTAGGGCCAGCAGCATGCCGACGGCGAGGACCGCGATGAACAGCACGTCGTAGGTGTGGGTCATGACGATCCCGGCGCCGCAGAGGCCGGCGAGCAGGCCCAACCGGACCGGGTGGGCGCCGCGCGCGGAGAGCGCGATCAGCAGCGCGATCGCCCCGGCCATGCAGGGGGCGGTCTGCTCGGTGATCCGGCCCGTGATCACCGACATCCACATCGGACCGAGCACGGCCGGCGCGGCGGCGGCGCTGGCCGCGACCACAGGTCGACCGCCGAGCGCCCGGACGCAGGCGTAGACGGCGGCGACCAGCGCGAGCGGCCCGACGAGGATCGACCAGGCGCTCATCACGGTGCTGATCCGCCCGCCGGAGAGCTCCGCTGCCTGCGCCCACGCCACGTTGGCCGCGAGCGGGTAGAAGGAGCAGGACAGCGCCGGCTCGGTCGCGCCCGTGGTGCAGGCCGAGGAGATCAGCACGCTGTCGGTGTCCATGATCCGCCGGGTGAGGAAGCCGTGGTTCATGGCGTCCCAGCCGGGCGGGGCGATGAGGCGGCCCAGCATCAGCCAGCCGAAGGCGACGCTGACCGCGGCGGGCACCGCGATGCCGATCACGTCCGCGCGTCCGGGTCGAACCGCGGGCAGCCGCAGCCGGCCCGCCCGGGCCCGCCACCCGGTCGAGGCGTCGGTGCGGGAGGCGTCGGCGTGCCGGTCGGTGTCGCCGGCGGTCGCCTTCCGCTCGACCAGGCCGCGGCTCACCAGGCGGGAGGCGAGCACCGCGAGGCCGGCGAGCAGGACCTCGGCGGCCAGCACCGCCAGCGGATCGTCGGGGAGCCCGAGCTGGGGCAGCCAGGTCATGGCGAGGGTGACCAGGCCCAGGGTCAGGGCCGGGGCGGCGGCCCAGGTCGCCCACCGGTAACGGCCGGGGGGAAGCGCGAATCCGAGCAGCGCGCCGGGCACGACGGCGACGGCGAGCGCGATCAGGGTCGTCAAACCGTGGATCCTTTCCAGCGGAACACGCAGGTCCCCGCGACGAATGGCGTGCGAGGCCTCCGGCGTGGCTGCGCCGGCCGGGTGGCGAGCGGCCGGACCAGTATAGGAACGTGACCCACCCGCCCCGCGTAGGCGAGCCTGCCATCGCGGGCCCCGTCGGTCTCGTCGCTTTCGTCGCGATCGTCCCGCCCCGGCCCCGGCTGCCGCCCAGTCGTAGGGAATCGTCCCGGTGTGCCGGTACCCGAGCGATACCGGTGCGTTCCTTCGCGTTAAGGTCACACCGGCGTGGTGGCGGGCAGGCCGCGGGCGCCGGTGCCGCCGCCGGTCGGTGACGACGAGGGACGGGCCGGTCGAGCGCGTCCACAGACCGTCCCCGTCGCGACCCGGGGCGCACCGCTGGTGTCCGGGCCCCGACGGCCGCCGCAGCGGGGAACTCGTGCCGTCACGGCGCCGGCGACAGCCGGTGAGCCAGTCGTCGACCTCTAGGGAGCTAGTCCTTGTTCGGCAAGTTGATGGGACCGGCGGGAGTTGCCGCTCGCGGCGCGCTGCTGTTGGTGGCCTACCTGGTGATGCTCGCCGCCGGTCTGTTCGGCTGGATCGGCGTCTTCTCCGTCGCCGGGCTCGCCGCCCTCGCCGGCGAGTACGCGCTCGCCCGCTGGTCGCCCGCCACGCACGTGCTGCTGGAGAAGGTCGGGCTGCGCGGCGACTACCGCCAGCTCACCCGCGACCTCGCGGTCGTCCTGCTGGTGGTGGCGACGGTCCGCCCCGACGCGGCGGACCTCAGCCTGTTCCTGCTGCTGCCCTCCACCGTGTGGCTGATCTCGGTCTTCGCCGGCGCCTTCGCCACGATGATCGACCGGCGCAACCCCCAGTCGGCGCTGGTCCGCAACATCGAACTCGGCCCCATGCGCGGGGCGCCCCGCCCGCCCGAGTGGGCGTCCTGGCTCGCCGGCGACCGGCTGGCCCTGGTGAACGTGGTGCTGGCGCCGGCCGCGGTGTTCGCGGCGGTGCTCGACAATCCCGCGCCGGTGTTCGGGGCAGGGGTGGTGGCGGTGCTCGCCGCCGCGCTGGTCGGCGGGCTCGTCGCGCTGACCTGGCTGCGTGGGCGGGGGATGGGGCAGGGCCCGCTGCTGCCGGCCGTGCAGCGCTGGCTGGACAGCTACCGCCCCGAGGTGGCCTTCTACTTCGCCGGCCCGGCCAAGGACGTCTACCAGGCCAACATGTGGCTCGCCCCGACGGAGGCGCTCGACCAGCGCGCGGTGGTGCTGCTGCGCAGCAAGGAGGCGTTCCTCGAACTCGCCGACACCCGGCTGCCGGTGATCTGCGTGCCGGCCGGGGTCGACTTCATGAACCTCGAACTGCGAAGCGTGCGCGCGGCGCTCTACGCGGCGAACGTCGGGGCGAACATCCACATGCTCCGCGAGCCGGGCATGAAGCACGTCTTCGTCGGGCATGGCGACAGCGACAAGCAGGCCAGCGTCAACCCGTACAGCAAGGTGTACGACGAGGTGTGGGTCGCCGGTCTCGCCGGCCGCGAGCGGTACGCGCGCGCCGGGGTGGGCGTACTCGACTCCGACATCGTCGAGGTCGGACGCCCGCAGCTCGCCGGGGTGCACACGTTCGGCGCGGAGTCGGTCGACCGGCCGTTCACCGTGCTGTACGCCCCGACCTGGGAGGGGTGGCTGGACGACGACCCGTACCACACCTCGCTGGTGCTGATGGGGGAGCGGATCGTGAAGGGACTGCTGGCCGGCGCGCCCGCCGTCCGGCTCATCTACAAGCCGCACCCCCTGACCGGATCACGGTCCAAGGAGGCCAAGGCGGCGCACGAGCGGATCGTGGACCGGATCCGCGCCGCTGGCGGCAACCCGGACGCGACCTCGTTGGACGGTACGCGGCACCTCGTGGTCACCGGCCGGACGCCGGCCCTGTTCGACTGCTTCAACCAGACCGACCTGCTGATCAGCGACGTGTCCAGTGTGGTCTCGGACTTCGTGCAGAGCCAGCGGCCGTACGTGGTGTGTAACCCGAGCGGCCTGCCGGAGGACGACTTCCGCCAGGAGTACCCGACCTCGCGGGGCGCGTACCTGCTCTCCCGGGACTGCGGGGAGCTGGAGAAGATCGTGACGGTGACCCGGGCCGGGGCCGACCCGATGACCGAGGCCCGGCGGGAGCTGAAGACCTATCTCCTCGGCCCGGCCGAGGAGAACCCGATGGAGCGGTTCCGGGAGGAGATCGGGCGGCTCTGCCGCTGAGGCCCTCCTCGCGGGGCGCCGTCGTCGCCGAGAGGTCAGCCCTGCCGCTGCGGCGGGGTGTCGACGTCCCGGGAGACGACCTCGCCGCGCTCGTCGACCCAGCCCTTCGGCCGCGCCGGGTTGCCGGCGACGAGCTGGTACGGCGCCACGTCCCGGGTCACCACGGACCCGGCCGCGATCATCGCGTACTCGCCGACCTCGATGCCGCAGACGAGGGTGGCGTTGGCGCCGATCGAGGCGCCCCGGCGGACCAGGGTCGGCGTGATCGTCCAGTCCGGATTCTGCGCCCGGGGCCGGAAGTCATTGGTGAAGACCGCGCACGGGCCGACGAAGACCTCGTCCTCGATGGTGACGCCCTGGTACACCGAGACGTTGTTCTGGATCTTGACCAGGTCGCCGACCGTCACGCCGGCGTCGACGTACACGTTGCGGCCGATGACACAGCCGGCGCCGACCTGCGCCGAGGACCGGATGTGGGCGAGGTGCCAGACCTTCGTGCCGTCGCCGACGCGGGCACCCTCCTCGACGTCGGCCGTCGGGTGGACGAAGACGGAGGGGGGCAGGGAACTGCTGTCAGTCATCCTTCAACTCGCATGGCTCGGGGCGCGGCGTCGCGCCGTCGGTGATCCGCGTCGGCGTACGCCGGGCGGGCGTCGATCGCGCGGACCGGTTCTGCCGCACCCGCCCCGGGGCGCGCGGGCGAGGCCGGGGGAGCGGACTCGGCGTAGCATAGCGACCCGTCAGGCGAGCAGCGCCGCCACCGCGTCGGCGACCGGCAGGTCCGCCGGCAGCGCGTCGGCGGCCACCACGGCGGGCACCGGCAGCGGGCCGTACAGGTGCGGGAAGAGCGCCCCGTCGCGCGACGGCTCCCAGCGCAGCGCGTCGCCCAGCCGGTCCGGGTCCACCGTCAGCAGGGTCAGCCCGGTGGCGCCCGCGAAGTACCGCCGGGCCGTACCGACCACCTGGTCGGCGCCGGAGAGGTGGATGAACCCGGACTGCCGGTCCAGCGCCGTACCGTCGAGGTGGCCGGCGGCCAGCGCGTCGTCCCACTCGGTGGTGGTGAGGAGCTTGTAGATCACCCCGGCAGCCTACGCGCGGCCGGTCCCGCCGGCGGCCGTCCCGGTTTCCCGGTACCGCCCCGGTGTCCGCCGCCGCCCGGCATGCTCGGGGCAGCGGGTCGCGGAGGGATGGCGATGGAGAGTTACGACGAGGACTGGACCGACAGCCAGCGGGCGCTGTACGACGAGTGCCACCGGGCGGGCGGCGAGTGGGCCGGCGACCCGGACACCCCGACCGAGGACGTGCAGCACGTGATCAACCTCGGCCAGGCGGACGACGACACCCTCCCGGACGCCGAGATCGACTATCCGCCCCTGGTCGACGCGGTCACCCAGGCCACCGGCGAGATCGTCACCAGCGTGCCCGCCAGCCACGACGACCCCGGCTTCCGGGGCTTCGTCGACGGGGTCCGCGACGCCACGGCCGACGAGGTCTTCGGTCTCTGACCTGCCGGTCGACCACCACCGGCGCCCCGGCGCCGGCGCGCCGACGGGGCCGTCGCCGGGTCGGTGCGGGACCGGCCCTCCCGTCGCGGGCGTACTTCTGCCACCATTCGGGGTCGACGGACCGACGAATGGGGGCCCGGGTGCGCATCCTGCTGGTCGAGGACGACCGCCGGGTGGCCGCCGCGCTCTCCTCCGCCCTCACCCGCCGGGGGTACGAGGTGGAGCACGCGGCGACCGTCGCCGCGGCCCTCTGCGCCGCCCCCTGCGACCTGGTGCTGCTTGACCTGACCCTGCCCGACGGGGACGGCACCGACCTGTGCCGGGAGCTGCGGCGGCGCAGCAGCCAGCTCGGCATCATCGCGGTCACCGCCCGCGGCGAGGAACGGGACCGGGTGCTCGGCCTGCGGCTCGGCGCGGACGACTACGTGGTCAAGCCCTTCTCCATGACCGAGCTCCAGGCGCGCATCGAGGCGGTGCTGCGCCGCGCGGCGCATGCCGTGCCGGAGCGCAACCTGATCGAGGTGGGGCCCGTACGCGTCGACGTGGCCGCCCGGACGGTCACCGTCGGAGGCCGCCCGGTGGCGCTGACCCGCAAGGAGTTCGACGTCCTGCTCTCCCTGGCCCGGCAGCCCGGCGTGGCGGTGGCCCGGGAACGGATCCTGCTCGATGCCTGGGGCTCGACCTGGGGCGACGGGCACACCGTCGAGGTGCACGTCGGCTCGCTGCGTGGCAAGCTGGGCGACCCCGGCCTGGTGGAGACCGTACGCGGGGTCGGCTACCGACTGCGCGGCGAGTGAGGGGACGCCGTGCGACGTCGGCTGGTGATCAGCTATCTGCTGCTGATGGTGCTGGTGCTGATCGCGTTGGAGACCCCGCTGGCGGTCACCCTGGCCAACCGGGAGACCGACCGCGTACGCGCCGACCGGCTCGCCGACGCCACCCGGTTCGCCTCGTTGGCCGGCCCGGCACTGCGCGGCGGCACCCCCGGCCCGCTCGCCAACGAGCTGCGCAGCTACGACGCCCTGTACGACATCGGCGCGGCGGTGGTCGACCGGGAGCGTCGGACGGTGGCGGCCTCCGGGAGCTGGCGGATGGCCCCGGGTTCCCGCGAGGCGTTGGACATGGCGCTCTCCGGCCAGCAGGCCAGCGGGCCGGACTCGGTGTGGCCGTGGGTCGACGGGCCGATCGTCGTGGCGGTGCCGATCAACGACGGTGGCGAGGTGCTCGGGGCGGTGGTCATCACCACCCCCGCCGATCCGGTCCGGCGGGCCGTGACCGTCTGGTGGCTGGCGCTGGCCGGAACGGGCCTGCTCGCCGTGCTGGCCTGCGTGCTGACCGCGTTCGGGCTGGCCGGCTGGGTGTTGCGCCCGGTCACCGAGCTGGACGCGGTCACCCATGAGATCGCCGAGGGGGACCGTGGCGCGCGGGTGCAGCACCGGCTCGGCCCGCCGGAACTGCGTCGCCTGGCGACCAGCTTCAACCACATGGCCGACGTCGTCTCCGACGTGATGGACCGGCAGCGGGCCTTCGTCGCCCACGCCAGCCATCAGCTGCGCAACCCGCTGACCGCGCTGCGGCTGCGCGTGGAGGAGCTGGGCCCGAGCCTCACCGACGCGGACGGGCGTGCCGAGCACCAACTGGCCCTGGAGGAGACCGACCGGCTGGCCCTCGTCCTGGACGCGCTGCTGACCCTGGCCCGCGCCGAGCGGCGGGAGAACCAGCGGGTCACCGTCGACGCGGCGGCCGTCGCCGCGTCCCGGGTGGCCGCCTGGGAGCCGCTCGCCCGGCACCACCGCATCACCCTCCGGCTGGTGGCCGGGGACGCCCCGGCGTACGCGCGGACCGTGCCGACCGCCATCGACCAGGCCCTGGACGCGCTGATCGACAACGCGGTCAAGTTCAGCGACGCCGGTGGGGAGGTGACGGTGACCGTCCGGCACGACGGCGACGGCACCGCGCTGGAGGTCCGCGACACCGGCCCGGGCATGACGGCGAGCCAGCTCGGGCAGGCGACCGAGCGGTTCTGGCGGGCCCCGGAGGTGCAGAACATCGACGGGGCCGGGCTGGGCCTCACCATCGTTGCCGTGCTGGTCGACGCCTCGGACGGGCGGCTCACCATGCGCGGGGGCGAGCCGCGCGGCCTGGTCGCCGGCCTCTGGTTCCCCGCCCCCGCCGCCCCCGCAGACGCCGCCCCCGCCGATGCCGCCGCTGGCCCCGCTGACGCCGCTCCAGGCGGTCCCGCTTCCGCCGACGCCGATTCCGGCGCCCCCGCCGGCCCGGCCCGCGACGACGCTCCCGCGTCACCCCCGGCGATGGCCGCCGCGCCGACCGCCGCTGGGCTCCCGTCGGTCCGTCGGCCACCGTGGCCGGCGCGGGCGGCCCGGGCGGCGCGGGCGGCCCGGGCGCCCGAGCGCTGAGCCCGGTCCGGTGCGGGTTGCCGCCAGGTAATGGGGTGCGGTCCCTGTCGAGCTGCCCCATCCATGAGACCTGCCCCGCACCACGGGGCAGCTCGACAGCGGCGTCGGATGCCGTAGGGGCGAGGCCTGGCGGCGTGGTGCGGGTCGGCACCGGCGCGGGGTGTCGTGGGGGCAGGGCTTGGCGGCGCGGTGCAGCTCGACGGCGGCGCAGGGGTGCCGCAGGGTCAGGGCTTGGCGGCGCGGTACCAGTCGGCGGCGCCGGGGTGCAGCGGCAGGGGAGCGGTGGCGATGGCCGAGCGGGGGCTCATCCGCCCGGCGGCCGGGTGCGCGGCGGCCAACTCCTGGCGGCGTTCCATCAGCAGCCGGGTCACCTCCCGGATCAGCGGCGTCGGCAGGTCGGCCCGGACGATCAGGAAGTTCGGGTTGGCCACCGTGGTCACCGGGTCGGTGCCGTACACCGAGCGGGGGATGTCGCGGGAGACGTAGACCTCCGGGTTGCTCTCGCGCAGCGGCCCGGTCCACTCGCCGAGGTCGACGATCCGAGTCGCGCTGTCGTCCGTGAGCTGCTCCAGCGCCCTGACCGGCAGCCCGCCGGAGAAGAAGAACGCGTCGATCGTGCCGGCCCGCAACGCCGCGACCGAGTCGTCGAGGCCGAGGTGCTCCTGGCGTACCCGGTCGCCGCCCAGGCGGGCCACCTCCAGCAGCCGGACGGCGGTGATCTCGGTGCCGGAGCCAGGCGCCCCCACGGACACCCGCCGCCCGCGCAGGTCGGTCAGGGTGCGGACGGGACCGCCGGCGGTGGTGACCAGGTGCAGCAGGTCGTCGTAGACCCGGGCGACCGCGACCACGGACGGGTGCGTCGCCGGCGCGGCCGGCAGCACGTCGGCCTGGGTGAAACCCAGCTCCGCCTCGCCGGAGCCGACCAGCCGGACGTTCTCCGCCGAGGCGGCGGTCACCACCACGCTGGCCCGGACGTCCGGCAGTTCCCGGTTGAGCACGGCGGCCAGGGACTGCCCGAAGGCGTGGTAGACCGCCGTCGGGCTGCCGGTCGCGATCCGGATCCGTACCGGTGGCTCGGGAGCGTCCTGGCAGCCGGCGACGCCGGGCAACGCCACCACCAGCAGCAGCGCCAGCAGCGCCGGCGGGCGGACACGGCGCGGGCGGACACGGCGGAACCCGGTGCGACTCACGCGCTGCACTCTGCGCCGTGCGGGCCGTCGCCGCAACCCGCCGCCCACCGACCGGGCTAGGAACCCGGCGGCGGGTGGGTGAAGATGGTCAGCTCGCTGCGGTACGCGACCGGGCCGCAGCGCCGCCGAAGGTGCTCATCCGGCAATCAGGACCGCTCGCGCAGGTGGGCGGGATCCAGCGCGGTGCTGTGCAGGATCCGCTGGCGGTCCGGGCCGTCGGCGACACAGACCAGGTAACAGCCGGTGCCGGGGCGCAGCAGCGCCGGAACGTCCAGCAGGGCGGCCCCGCGTACCAGGATGGCGGCCAGTTCCCGGTCGGTGATCCGGACGCCGAGGATGTGCCGGCGGACGTGCCGCCCACCGGCGAGCAGGGCGGCCCGCCAGGCGGCCGCCGCCAGCCGAGGCCGCCACGCCCGCCGTACGGTCGACGCGCCCGGGACCGGCCCGCCCAGCAGCTCGCGCCGGCCCTGCCGCCAACCGGCCTCCAGCGTCCTCGCGTACGCCGGCCGGTGCTGGTGCGGCACGGAGAGCCGGTGCAGCTCGAAGCGGCGGCGCAGGCCGCCCACGGTCACCTCGTGCTCGATGGGGACGTCCAGCCGGTGCAGGAGCTGACGCATGCGGTGCGCCGCCTCCTCCCGGTTGAACTCCACCGACGGGGGGCGGTGCTCCGCCGCCGGCCGGCGGTTGCCGACGACGGCCGGCGGGGGCGTGCAGCGCAGCAGGCAGGCGGCCTCGAACGCGTCGGCCAGGGTGGACCAGTCCAACGGCGGCGGCGTCGCGGGCAGGCGCGGCCGATCGAGCAGGATCTGTTCGGAAGCCAACGTGGGCACTCCTTGTCGGCGTCGGGGGTCCCTCTACCGTGGTCGCTCGACGCCGCCGGGGAAACCGATCGGCCCCAGCCTTGAGGAAATCTTGCGGCTGTCCTACAGCTCCGTGACGATCACGTCGACCTGGCGTGGCCGACCGGGCGGGGCGGGCTGCTCCAGCACCGGATACTTCAGGTCGCGCAGCGCGGTCAGCAGCCCGCCGACGGTGCGCGGCCGGGCGCCCGCGGTCAGCAGGTCGCGGACCAGCCGGCCCTTGGTGGCCTTGTTGAAGTGGCTCACCACCGACCGGACGGGCACGCCGTCGACCTCCCGCTCGTGCAGCACCCGGACGGTCACCGTGCGGTCGGCCACCTCGCCGCGCGGCGCCCAGGTGGCCGCGTACGCGCCGGAGCGCAGGTCGAGCACCGGCCCGTCGCCGGCCGCCGCGGCCATCGCCGGCGCGAGCGCCCGCCGCCAGTACGCCGACAGCGCGCCGAGCCCCGGCAGGCGTGCCCCGATCGGGCACCGGTAGGGCGGGATCCGGTCGGTGAGGCGTACCGCGCCCCAGAGCCCCGAGCTGATCAGCACCGACCGGCGGGCGGCCCGCTGCGCGGGCGCCGGCAGCGAGGCGAGATCGAGCGCCTCGTAGAGCACCCCGGTGTAGACGCGGCCGGCGGGCGCGGTGGCCGCCACCCGCAGCCGGGCGTTGCGGCGCAGCTCGCCGCGCTGGCCCTCGCTGATCCCCAGCGCCGCCTGGGCCGCCCCCTCGTCGCCGTCGGCGCTGAGCGCGACCAGCGCCGTCAGCACCTCCTCCCGGGCGCCGGTCAGCTCCGGCAGGGAGAGCCCGGCGAGGTCCAGCCGCCGGCCGGTGCCGGCGTCGGCCTTCCCCTCGGAGGGCGGCAGCAGGATGAGCATCGGTGACTCCTCGGCTCGGCGCGGCGTCCGCGCGCCGGTCCGGCCAGCGTACGGGCCGGCCCTACCGCCACGGCCGCACCGGCGTCTGGGGGTGGTACACGCGATACCCGCCCACGTCGGCGACCAGCGCGGCGTCGGCCCGGTCGCCCAGCAGCCGGCGCAGCCGCCGCTCCGCCGCCGAGTCGGCCGCCAGCACGTACCCGGGCCGGTCGGCCCGCCCCACCTGCCGCCAGTACGCCGGATAGCGGTTCTGCCCGGGGGTGAGGTCGCCGTCGAGCACCGCGCACACCACCGCCTCGGCCGTGTTGAAGATCAGCCGGTTGCAGGTCCAGTAGTCCCCGTACACCTCGCGGGGGCCGCCTGCGCGGAGCGTGTCGGCCAGGTCGCGGGCCTGCCGCTCCTCGATCCGGGACGCCGCGGTGCCGGTGGCCGCGAACAGCACGGTGACCACCAGCGTGGTCGCGGCCAGCGCGGCGAGCACGGCGGTGGAGAGCGCCCCGGCCAGGCGGCCGAACGCGCCGACCGTGCCCCGCCAGCAGGCGACCGCCGCCACCCAGAGCGGCCACAGCACCGCCGGCAGGGAGAGTTGGAGCACCGACAGGTAGCGGGCGTTGTCCAGCGGGCTGGTGGCGGCGAGCGGGCTGCGCACGTACGACAGCAGGGTCAACGCCGCGCCGACGACCAGCGCGAGGTGCACCACCGGGCCGACCCGCTCGCCGCGTGGGGCGCCCGCGGCCCGGCGGTACGCGAGGACGGCGAGCGCGGCGGCGACCGCCAGCAGCACGGGGTAGAGCAGCCCGAACCAGCCCTGCCAGCGGGCGCAGCCGTCCACCGGGCAGAGGCCGGCGGCGAGCGGCACCCCCTCCAGCAGCCCGCCGTCGAGGCGCCGCGACCACGGCGGCGTCGGCCCGGCCTTGGTGCTGATCTCGCGGAACACCGACAGCGAGTCCTCGCCGGGTGGGGCGAGCAGGTTGTCCCGGATCATCGGCGCGATCCCGACGGCGAACCCGGCCAGCAGCAGCGCCCCGGCCCAACCGAGCAGCTCCCGGCGGGCCACCCACGCCAGCACCAGCGCGGCCACCGCCAGGTAGGGCAGGATCAGCCAGTCCGACCAGACGGACACCCCGGCGAGCAGGCCGAAGAGCCCGACGGCCAGCCGGCGGTGCCGCACCGTTCCCCGGGCGAGTCCCACCGCGATCAGCAGCATCAGCAGCACCGCGACCTTGACCTCCGGGCGACCGCCGACCGCGGTCAGCTGGTCCCGGACGACCCGTTCCCCGCCGAGTGCCAGCAGGCCGACGATCCCGGTGGCGAACCAGGGCGAGCCGATCCGCCGGGTCAGCCGGTGGATCAGCCAGAGGAAGAGGGCGTAGAGCAGCAGCAGCGGCAGGCGCAGCAGCGGCCAGCCCGGCCCCGCCACCGCGATCAGCGGCGCGGCCAGGTACGACTCCAGCACCCCCATGTAGCGCTGCCCGTAGAGGAAGACCGGCAGCTCGCGGCCCTGGGCGATGTGCAGCGCGGCCAGCCCGAACGTCGCCTCGTCGCTGTTGGAGACGGGCACCGTGTGCAGGGTCAGGACCAGCCGGTAGCCGACCCCGGCGAGCCCGAACAGCAGCGCCACGAGCGCCGGCCGGTCGAGCTGCGGGCGCCACCGCCCACGCTTGCGCACTGGTTGCGACACGACCAACGCCCCCGTCGTCGTCCCGACCGGAGTGTTTCACGCCGCCGGGGCCGGCCGGGGCGGATCGGCGCAGCGCGGACGATCCGCCGGACCACGGCGGGCACGGCGGCGGGCCTCCCGGCGGCCGGGGAAGGCGTCGGGCCCTCCCGGCGGCCGGGGAAGATCGCCTCGCGTGGCCGAGGTGGCCGGGTTGTGGCAGGGTTGCTGACGTGCCACCCACTGCCGCCGGCCAGTTGGCCGTACCGAACCTGCACCGGGCCGCGCGGATCGAGGACGCCGTGCACTCGTTGGTCGAGCGCCGGCTGCGGCGCACCGGCTGGCGGACGAACGTCATCGCGTACACCGGCTACGGCGCGCCCGGCTGGGTGCGGGTGATGTGCCGGGTGCTGCTGAGCCGGCCGGACACCCGCCAACGCGGCCGGCTGGAGAAGGTGCGCGGGTGGCGCAGCTTCACCACGCTGCCTGCCAAGCACGTCACGGTCACCATCGAGGCCGGCGGGGAACGGCACGAGGCGCGGGCCGACCGCAGCGGGTTCGTCGACGCCGTGGTCGAGGCGGACCTGCCGCCCGGCTGGGGCTCGGTGCGGATCAGCCTGCCGGACGCCGAGCCGGTCGAGGCGCCGGTGCGCATCCTCGACCCGGAGGTGCGCTTCGGCATCCTCTCCGACATCGACGACACGGTCATGGTCACCGCGCTGCCCCGGCCGCTGCTCGCCGCCTGGAACACGTTCGTCCTCGACGAGCACGCCCGCAACGCCGTGCCCGGCATGGCGGTGCTCTACGAGCGGCTGGTCACCGCGCACCCGGGCGCTCCGGTCTTCTACCTCTCCACGGGCGCCTGGAACGTGGCGCCGACGCTGACCCGGTTCCTGTCCCGGCACCTCTACCCGGCCGGGCCGCTGCTGCTGACCGACTGGGGGCCGACTGCCGACCGCTGGTTCCGCAGCGGGCGGGAGCACAAGCGGGTCACCCTGGCCCGGCTGGCCAAGGAGTTTCCCGACGTGAAGTGGCTGCTGGTCGGCGACGACGGGCAGCACGACCCGGAGATCTACCGCGAGTTCGCCGCCGCCCACCCGGAGAACGTGGCCGGCGTGGGTATCCGCCGGCTCTCGCCCACGCAGGCGGTGCTGGCCGGTAGCCTGCCCACCCCGGCCGGCGAGTCGTCGGCGGGGCCGGTGGGGCAGAAGTGGCTCTCCGCGCCCGACGGCGCGGGCCTGTGGAAACTGCTGCGCGACGCCGGCCTGGTCTGACGCCCCCGCTGCCGGCGGGCGGCGGCCGCAGGCAGCGCTGCGGGTGGCGGCGGCTGCGGGCAAGCGGGTGGCGGGAGAGCCTGCTTCGCCCGGAGCGCCCTGCTCCGCCCGGAGCGGGACGACCTTGGGGAGCCTTTCTCGGAGCCCGTCACCGCCACTCGCGTCACGCAGAGTGGTGGAAGCCTCCTCCTGGCTACTTCCGCTCCGCTCGCTTTGCTCTGCAGCCATATCAGCACCAGGCACGCTGCGTTAGTGGCGCGTATCTGGCTGCAGAGCAAAGCGAGTGCGAAGGCATGGGGGTTTCCCCGGCGGAATGAGGCGAAGAGCCCGGTATCGCCCGTTTTCGGTGTGGGGCTGGATGTCCTGAGCTTTCCACAGGGCAAGTTCGATGACGCAGAGTAAGAATTTGAGGTCTTTGGCTAGAGAGTGACGCACCGTGAGTGGTGCGTGGTGAGAGTTGGGGTGGTTCCCATCAAGGTCGGGGGTTAGCGGCGGGGGAGTTCGGCCCGGGCGAGGTTCGCAGGGCGAAAAATTGTGAAGGATACTTGCGCAACAAGCCGGCAACATTGAACATCTTTTCGTGCGTAGAGATTATGGTCGATACCTGTCCGGGCTTGCGCTGGCGGCGGCGCTGGCGCTCGGCGCGGCCCTCCCCACGGCCGCCCCCGCCGCCCCGCCCGCCGGGCCGGGGACCGCGTCGGACACCGCGTCGGAGACCGTGCCCGTCGCCGCCCAGGCGGCCTGCGTGACCGACCCGGCCACCCCGAAGCGGCAGCTGCGCGGCATGTGGATCGCCAGCGTGGCCAACATCGACTGGCCCAGCCGCACGGGGCTCACGCCCGCCGCCCAGCAGGCGGAGTACCGGGGCTGGCTCGACCTGGCCAAGCAGCGTCGGATGAACGCCGTCGTCGTGCAGATCCGCCCGGCCGCCGACGCGTTCTGGCCGTCGACGTACGAGCCGTGGTCGCAGTGGCTCACCGGCACCCAGGGCGGCAACCCCGGCTACGACCCGCTGGCCTTCATGGTGGCCGAGGCGCACGCCCGCAACCTGGAGTTCCACGCCTGGTTCAACCCGTACCGGGTGGCGAACCACACCGACCTGACCAAGCTGGCGGCCAGCCACCCGGCCCGCAAGAACCCGGGCTGGACCGTCACCTACGGCGGGCACATCTACTACAACCCCGGCATTCCCGCCGTCCGCGCCTTCGTGCAGGACGCGATGCTGGACGCCGTCAAGCGCTACGACATCGACGCGGTGCACTGGGACGACTACTTCTACCCGTACCCGGTCAGCGGGGTGGCGTTCCCCGACCAGGCCACCTACGCCCAGTACGGCGCCGGTTTCAGCACCATCGGCGACTGGCGGCGCAACAACGTCAACCTGCTGGTCCGGGAGATGCGTGACAAGATCCGGGCGGCCAAGCCGTGGGTGAAGCTGGGTGTCAGCCCGTTCGGCATCTGGCGCAACGCCGGCACCGACCCGCTCGGCTCGCGCACCACGGGCCTCCAGTCGTACGACGCGATCTACGCCGACACCCGGCGCTGGGTGCGGCAGGGGTGGGTCGACTACATCGCCCCGCAGATCTACTGGCACATCGGCCACCCGGCGGCCGACTACGCGGAGCTGGTCCGCTGGTGGTCCGAGACCGTGGCCGGCACCGACGTGCAGCTCCTCGTGGGGCAGGCCACCTACCGCGCGGGCGCGTCCGGGCAGGACGCCGCCTGGCAGGACCCGGCCGAGCTGACCGACCACCTCACGCTGAACCGCAGCTACCCGAGGATCGTCGGCGACATCCACTTCAGCGCCAAGGACGTCCGCGCGGACCGCATCGGCGCCGTCTCCCGGACGGCGACCGACCACTACCGCCGGCCCGCGCTGGCGCCGGCCGGGGTGGGCGGCGCCGCGCCCGCCGCCCCGAACCTCACCTCGGCGGTACGCGGCACCGGCGGCGTGACCCTCACCTGGCAGCGCGGCGCCACCGGCAGCACCGCCGCGTACGCGGTGTACCGGCTGCCCGGCGACGGCGCGGTCGACGCCTGCGACCTGGCCGACGCCCGCAACCTGCTCGGCACGGTCCGCGCCTCGGGCGGCACCGGGACGTTCACCGACGCCACCGCTGCGGTCGGCTCGACGTACCGTTACCTGGTGACGGCGCTCGACCGGCTGCACCACGAGAGCGCCGCGAGCAACGCGCGGGTGGTCACCGGCACCGGCGGTACGTTCAGTGTGATCGTGGACAACGCCACGGCCGGCGGCTTCACCGCAGCCGCCACCTGGGGCACGTCGTCGTACCTCCCGGCGCGCTACGGGGCCAACTACCGGTTCGCCAGCCCGCAGGCGGTCAGCGACCCGGCCTGGTTCACCGCGACGCTCCCCGCCGCGGGCTCGTACCGGGTCGAGGTCTGGTACCCGGCCGACCCCGGCTACAACAGCGCCACCCCGCACCTGGTGGCGACGGCGAACGGGAACGTGACCGCCACCGTCGACCAGCGCAGCGGCGGCGGGCAGTGGCGGGTGCTCGGCACCTACGACCTTGCCGCGGGGACGCGCCAGGTCGTCGGGGTCAGCCGCTGGACCAGCACCCAGGGGTACGTCGTCGCCGACGCCGTCCGGATCACCCGCCTCTGATCCCAGCCGGTCTCTCGGCCGCAGGCGCCCTCCTCTTCCCGCCCTTCGGAAGAACCGTTCCGCCTCTTGGGAGGGTTGGAGATCTTGGTAGGAATCGGCCCCTCCAGGGGCCGATTCCTACCAAGATCTTCCGTGCGGTGGGTCGTCGCCCCGGCTGGTCGTCGAGGATGGGGCTCCTGGTCGTGGTACACCGTGCGAGGGCGACGCCCGGCTCAGTCGCGGCGCAGCCAGAGCACGCCGAGCGGGGGCACCCGCAGCGCCGCCGAGGCGGGCAGCCCGTGCCACGGCACGTCCTCGGCGTGCACGGCGCCCAGGTTGCCGACCCCCGAGCCGCCGTAGTGGTGGGCGTCGGTGTTGAGCACCTCCGCCCAGGTGCCGCCGGCCGGCAGCCCGACCCGGTAGTCCTCCAGCGGCAGGGCGGAGAAGTTCGCCACGCAGACCAGGGTCGCGCCGTCGGGGGCGATCCGGACGAACGAGACGGTGTTGTTGGCGACGTCGTCGCCGGCGATCCAGCGGAAGCCCGCCGGCTCGGTGTCCTGCGCCCACAGCGCCGGGGTGTCCCGGTAGACGCGGTTCAGGTCGCCGACGAGCCGCTGCACCCCGGCGCGGGCCGGGTCGTGCAGCAGGTACCAGTCGAGGCCCCGCTCCTCGCTCCACTCCCGGTCGTCGGCCAGCTCGCAGCCCATGAAGAGCAGCTGCTTGCCCGGGTGCGCCCACATGTACGCCAGCAGGGCGCGTACGTTGGCCAGCCGCTGCCAGGTGTCGCCGGGCATCTTGCCGGCCAGGGAGCCCTTGCCGTGCACCACCTCGTCGTGGCTGATCGGCAGCACGTAGTTCTCGCTCCAGGCGTACGCCAGGGAGAACGTGAGCTGATGGTGGTGGTGCTGCCGGTGGACGGGGTCCTTCGACGTGTAGAGCAGGGTGTCGTGCATCCAGCCCATGTTCCACTTGAAGCCGTACCCGAGCCCGCCGTCGGCCGTGGCGCGGGTGACCCCCGGCCAGGCGGTGGACTCCTCGGCGATCATCGTCACCCCGGCGTGGTGCTTGTAGACCGTCGCGTTGACCTCCTGCATGAAGGCGATGGCCTCCAGGTTCTCCCGGCCGCCGTGCCGGTTGGGCAGCCACTGCCCCTCCTGGCGGGAGTAGTCCAGGTAGAGCATCGAGGCGACCGCGTCCACCCGCAGCCCGTCGACGTGGAACTGGTCGCACCAGTAGAGCGCGTTGGCGACCAGGAAGTTGCGCACCTCCGGGCGGCCGAAGTCGAAGACGTACGTGCCCCAGTCGGGGTGCTCGCCCCGGCGCGGGTCGGGGTGCTCGTAGAGGGCGGTGCCGTCGAAGCGCCCGAGGGCCCACTCGTCCTTGGGGAAGTGCGCCGGCACCCAGTCCAGGATCACGCCGATGCCGGCGGCGTGCAGCGCGTCCACGAGGTGACGGAACTCGTCGGGGTCGCCGAAGCGGGACGTCGGCGCGTAGTAGCCGGTGACCTGGTAGCCCCAGGAGCCGCCGAACGGGTGCTCCATCACGGGCAGCAACTCCACGTGGGTGAAGCCCAGCTCCGTGACGTACGCGGTCAGCTGCTCGGCCAGCTCCCGGTAGCTCAGCCCGGGGCGCCACGAGCCGAGGTGCACCTCGTAGACGCTCATCGGCTCCTGGTGCGGCTGCCGCCGGGCCCGCCGCGCCAGCCAGTCGGCGTCGCCCCACTCGTACGTCGAGTGGTGCACCACCGACGCGGTGGCCGGCGGCACCTCCGCGTACGCCGCCAGGGGGTCGGCCTTGTCCCGCCACTGCCCGTCGGCGCCCAGGATCCGGTACTTGTAGCGGGCGCCCGCCCCGACGCCCGGGACGAACAGCTCCCACACCCCGCTGCCGCCGAGCGAGCGCATCGGCCAGCCGTCGTCCGGCGCCCAGCCCGCGAAGTCCCCGACCACCCGCACCCCGCGCGCGTTCGGCGCCCAGACGGTGAACGCCACGCCCTCGTCGAAGACCCGGGCGCCGAGTGCCTCCCAGAGCCGCTCGTGCCGGCCCTCGCCGATGAGGTGCAGGTCCAGCTCGCCCAGGGTGGGCGGGTAGCGGTACGGGTCGTCGTGGGTCCGGCCGTCGACCTCGACGCGGTAGTCGAGCACCTCGCCCGCGACCTCCGCCTCGAAGACGCCGACGTCGTGCACCCGCCGCATCCGGTGCCGCTCGCCGTCGACGACGAGGGCGACGTCGGCGGCGCCCCGGCGCAGCGTCCGGACGACCGTCCGCCCGTCGGCCGGGTGCGCGCCGAGGACGGCGTGCGGGTCGTGCGTGGCGCCGGCGATCAACTGGTCCATCGGGCGTCGTCCTTCTGGGCGGGAGCGGTGGGGGCGGTGCCGCCCGAGAGGTCGTCGGGGACGTCTTCGACGGTCAGATCCGGCGCCGCCTGCGCCGGCACGGGGCCGGCACCGGGCGCGGGTCGCCGCACCGTCAGCACGTGCGCCGGTTGCAGGTACGGGTCGAGGCGCACGGCGTTGCGCTGCCCCCAGTCGTAGCTGGCGCCGGTCAGCTCGTCGCGCACGGTGAACCGGTCGTGCCAGTCGAGGCCGAGCGCGGGCATGTCCAGCGTGGTGTTGCCCCACTGCACGGCCTGCGGGTCGAACGAGCAGACGACGAGGACCGTGTTGCCCGTGTCCGGGTCGTGCTTGGACCAGCAGAGCAGCGCCGGGTTGTCGATGTCGTGGAAGACCAGGTTGCGCAGCTGGTGCAGGGCCGGGTTCTCCCGGCGTACGCGGTTGAGCACCGCGATGAACGGCGCGAGGGAGCGGCCCTGAGCCTGCGCGCCGGCCCAGTCCCGGGGGCGCAGCTCGTACTTCTCGTTGTCGAGGTATTCCTCCGCGCCGGGGCGGGCGACGTGCTCGAACAGCTCGTAGCCGGCGTACATGCCCCAGGAGGGGGAGAGCAACGCGGCCAGCACCGCCCGGATCTTGAACATCGGCGGGCCACCGTGCTGCAACGACTCGTGCAGGATGTCCGGCGTGTTCGGCCAGAAGTTGGGCCGCATGTAGTCGGCCGCCTCGACCAGCTCCTCGCAGTACGCCCGCATCTCCGCCGCCGACGTGCGCCAGGTGAAGTACGTGTACGACTGGGTGAAGCCGATCTTGCCCAACCCGTGCATGATCGCCGGACGGGTGAACGCCTCGGCGAGGAAGAGCACGTCCGGGTCGACCTTCTTCACCTCGGCGATCAGCCAGTGCCAGAAGTCGAACGGCTTGGTGTGCGGGTTGTCCACCCGGAAGATCCGGATGCCCTCGCCGACCCAGTGCAGCACCACCCGCAGGACCTCGGCCCGGATGCCCTCCGGGTCGTTGTCGAAGTTGACCGGGTAGATGTCCTGGTACTTCTTCGGCGGGTTCTCCGCGTACGCGATGCTGCCGTCGGCCCGGGTGGTGAACCACTCCGGGTGCTCGGTCACCCACGGGTGGTCCGGCGCGCACTGCAACGCCAGGTCCATCGCCACCTCCAGGCCCTGCTCGGCGGCGGCGACGACGAAGTCGCGGAAGTCCTCCGGCGTACCCAGGTCGGGGTGGATGGCGTCGTGGCCGCCCTCGGCGGCGCCGATGGCCCACGGCGAGCCGACGTCGTCCGGCCCGGCGGTCAGCGAGTTGTTGGGGCCCTTGCGGTTGACCCGGCCGATCGGGTGGATCGGCGGCAGGTAGAGCACGTCGAAGCCCATCGCCGCGACGCCGGGCAGGCGCTCGGTGGCGGTGGCGAACGTGCCGGAGCGGGCCGGCGCGTCGGCGGTGGCCGGGACCGCCCCCTCCGAGCGGGGGAAGAACTCGTACCAGGTGGAGAAGAGCGCCCGCCGGCGGTCCACCCACAGCCGGTGCTCCGCGCCGGTGGTGACCAGCTCGCGGACCGGGTGCTCCCAGAGCAGGTCGGCCAGCTCCAGCGCGGGGGAGACCCGCCGGGGCAGCTCCCTGTCGGCGTCGCCCAGCGCCGCCACGGCCGCGCGGACCCGCCCCGCGTCGCCGGCCGGCACCAGCTCCACGGCCGCGGTCAGCACCCGGGCGCCCTCGGCGAGGTCGTTGGCCAGGTCCGCCGGCCCCTGACCGGCGGCGATCTTCTTGGTGACCGCGTTCTGCCAGGTCAGGTACGGGTCCTGGAACGCCTCGACGGTGAAGGTCCACTCGCCGACCGCGTCGGGGCGGATCACCGCGTGCCAGCGGTCCTGCCCGGGCTCGCCGGGGCGCATCCGGGTGAACGGTCGGGCCCGCCCGTCGGGACCACGCCAGACCACGTTGCAGCCCAGCGCGTCGTGCCCCTCCCGGTAGGCGCGGGCCGACACCGGCACCGGCTCGTCGACCACCGCCTTGGCCGGGTAGCGACCGCAGGAGACGACGGGGGAGACGTCTTCGATCGGGAACCGTCCAGTCACCGGTTCAACCTACTGCGCGAGATCCTTTCGCGCGCGGCCAAGCACCCCATCGCCCTCCCTCCCGACGTGTCCAGAGAGGTCCGGTCGGGCCCGGCGGACACCTGGTGCCCGCACCATCCGCCCGAGTCCGCCGTCGTCGCTCAAGGCGCGGCGGCTGGCGTGGTCACGGTGGCTGGCGTGGGCACGGTGGCGGGGTGTGGATGGTGGCGTTGTAGATCTTGGTACCAAATGGCCCCTCCAAAGGCCGTTTCCTGCCAAGATCTACTGCTGTCCCGAGATTCGGAACGCTATGCCCAGGGGGTGGAAGATTGGGGTTCAGGCGGGCGGTTCGGTTGCCACGAACGAGCCCTTGCCCTGGTGGACCTCGATCCAGCCCCGCTCATCCAGGATCCAGAGGGCCCGTTTGATCGGGTTGTCGGACGAGTTGTACTGGCGGGCGAGTTCGGCGATCGTGGGCAGCTTGTCGCCGGGCTTGAGTGTGCCGCTTCGGATCGAAGTGGTGATGTCATCAACCACCTGCTCGTAGACAGGCTTGCGGGGCATGGGGGCCACCTCTCGTCAGCCCGCCCAGCGTCCCACTACGCGCGACACGGTGTGGACCCTGTGTTGACTCTGGGTACTAAGGGTCCTAAGTTCCGAGTGGCAGGGGTTCTCTCGTCAGCAGCGGAGTGCCCCCGGGGCCGGGCGAGGGAACGCGGATGTCCTCTCCGCCCGACCCGCCCTGACCCACACCTCGCCTTGAGCCGCACCGCGCCCTGATCCACACCGCATGCTTCGCGCACCTCGTTCTGACCGCACGTGTCGTACTCACCCGCAGGGAGGTTCACCATGCAGGAGCGTCCGCCCGACGGGCCGCTGCCGGCGGCGCATCCGGTTCCGGGTGCCCGCGCTCGGCAACCCGACGGGGATCAGGTGCCCTGTCCGCCCCGCCCGCAGCGCGCGCCGCTCACCCGTCGCCAGTACGCCTACGGCATCACGGTGGCGCTGCTCGTACTCGTGCTCGTCGCGGCCGGGATCCTGCGGTGAGCGGGACGGGCCGGCGGTGACCGGCCTGCCGGTGGGCCGGCGGGTCGCCCAGTGGCGGGTACGGCGCAACATGACCCAGCAGCAGTTCGCCGACCGCCTCGGCAAGTCGAAGAGCTGGGTGGACAAGGTCGAGCGCGGAGTGCGCCCGCTGGAACGGATGTCCAACCTGCGGGAGGTCGCCGAGGCGCTGCGGATCGACCTGGAGGTTCTGCTCGCGGAGCGGATCGGGCAACCGGACGTCGCCGTCGCCGGTGTGGCGCGGGTCCGGGCCGCCCTGGCCCGCTACCACGTCGAGGCGTCGTCCCGGCCGCCCGACGTCGCGACGGTGCGGGCCCGCCTCGATCATGCCGAGCAGAGCTACCGGCACGCCCGGTATCCGATCCTGCTCGGCCTGCTGCCCGGGTTGCTCGACGCCGCCCGCGAGGCGCGGGTCGCCCGCCCCGGCCGGGCTGCCGACGAGCTGCTGGTGTCCGCGTACGGGCTCGTCGCCCTGGTACTGGTCAAGGTCGGTCAGGGGGAGTTGGCGTGGCTGGCCGCCGACCGGGGGATGGCCGTGGCGCTGGCCACGGACGATGCGCGGCTGGCCGCCGTCGCCACCGTACCGCTGAGTCAGGCGTTGCGGGCCGTCGGCCGGCGGCGCTCCGCGATGGAGACGGCGCTCGTGGCCGCCCGCCGTCTCCCGCCGCGCGAGCCGGCCGAGGGTGCCCTGTCGCCGGGCGGTGACGGTGCCCCGTCGCTGCGCGTGACGTTGCTGCTCCAGGCCGCCCTCGCCGCTGCCGGCCGGGGAGACGAGCACCGGGTGGCCGGCCTGCTCGGCCAGGCCGCGGCAGCGGTCGGCACCGTCGGCGGCTTCGGCCGGGCGTCGGTCGAGGCGGCGCGGGTGGTGGCCGAGGCCGCCGTCGGAGACGTGCAGGCGACGACGGTACGGCACGAGCGGCTGGTCTGCGGTGAGCAGTGGCGGTGGCTGCCGCCCGAGCACCGGGCGGCGTACCTGCTCGACGTGGCCCGCGTACACGCTCTCGCCGGCGACATGGTCCGGGCGGGGCGGGCGCTGCTGGACGCCGAACGCACCGCGCACAGCGAGGTGCACGACCGGCCGGCGGTGCGCGACCTGGTCGCCACCGTGGCCCGGTACGCCGCCGCCCCCGCCGGCCTGGCCCGCCTCGCCGCCGCCCTGCACGTCACCTGACGCTGCCGCATCGCCTGCCCGTACCTCACTTCCGACACGTATCGTTCGTATTACGTGGTAGGAGGAGGCGTCATGAAGCTCAACAGCAAGGGCCAGGTCACGATCCCGGCCGCGTTGCGGGCTCGACACGGGCTGCACGAGGGCGACGAGGTCGACGTCGTGGAGGAGGGCGGTGCACTGCGGATCGTCCGGATTAGCGGCGCGGAGAGCAGAGGGCAGCGCTTGGTTCGGCACATGCGCGGTCGTGGCGGTGCGAAGCAGACCCGCGGGATGTCCACCGACGAGCTGATGGAGCTGCTACGTGGGGAGTGAAAGACTCCGCGCGCTGGCACCGCGGCCCGTCGACTCCGCCACGACGCTGGTGGATACGAACGTGCTGCTCGACATCTTCACCGAGGACCCGAACTGGGCGGGCTGGTCGAGTGATGCCCTCGCCGCCGCCCGGGACACCGGCGCCCTGGTGATCAACCCGATCGTCTACGCCGAGGTCTCCGTCCGGTTCGACACCATCGAGGAGCTCGACGAGGCGCTTCCGGCGGCGGACCTCCTCCGCGAGGAACTGCCCTACCTGGCCGGGTTCCTGGCCGGGAAGGCCTACGCGAGATACCGCTCCCAGGGAGGGGCCAAGCGATCGCCGATCGCCGACTTCTACATCGGGGCGCACGCAGCGGTGTGCGGGTACCGGTTGCTCACCCGCGACGGCACCCGCTACCGCACCTATTTCCCGAAGCTCGATCTGATCACCCCGACGGGCTGAGGCCGCGCGGCCAGCGAGCCGGCCGGCGTTTCGCCGCCGCCCTGCACGCCACCTGACCCCGCTTCGCCATCAGGCGAAGTGGCGTCCGGATCGCCAGTCTTCGGCGTTCTCGCGCCATATCGGCCAGGTGCGCCACAGGAACACACCGCCACCCGATCCCAACGCCACGACCAGGCCGATGCCGACCCACGCCGCGTACCGGTCGTCGCCGATGCGTACGTCGCGCACGATCGCGTCGGGTGAGGCGGGGTCATAGACCACGGTGGCCGCATCGCCCACCCGCGGCCGTGGACGCCAGTAGTAGTCGCTGACCTGCGTGACGACGTCATGGCCGTCGGCGGTGGTGAACGAGGCCACCACGTACGAGTCCCGCTGAAGACCGTGCACTTCCAGCACCGTCGCCGTGGCGCGCACGCCGTACGTGTTCAACCGGTGCGTGCGGTACGCCGAGTCGATCTGGAGCAGTAAGAGCCCCACGGCCCCGACCAGCAGGACCACGAGGCTGAGCAGAGGGTGGCGCAGCCAGTACCCGGGCAGCCACCGGCTGCGCAGCCGGATCGGCGCACGTCTCCTCCGCCAGCCCATGCCGCCATTCTGCCCACCGTCGGCGACTGGGGTCTCGACGGTCAGGTGCCGGATCGACGACCCTGCCGACTCACTTCAGCAGCGAGCGGTAGAGGTCGAGGGTGCGGGCGGCGATGGTGTCCCAGGAGAAGTGGTCGACGGCGCGTTGCCGGCCGGCCCGGCCGAAGTCGGCGGTGCGAGCCGGGTCGGCGAGCAGCTCGTTCATCGCCGCCGCCAGGTCGGCCACGAAGCGGTCCGGGTCCAGCGGCCGGCCGGAGCCGTCGGTGGCCTGCTCGATGGGGACCAGCAGCCCCGTCTCGCCGTCGGTGACCACCTCGGGGATGCCGCCGGTGGCGGTGGCCACCACCGCCGTCTCGCAGGCCATCGCCTCCAGGTTCACGATGCCCATCGGCTCGTAGACCGAGGGGCAGACGAAGACCGTGGCGTGGGTGAGCACCTGGATCACCTCGTGCTTGGGCAGCATCTCCGCGACCCACACCACCCCGGAGCGCGTCGCCCGCAGCTCCGCCACCAGGCCCTCCACCTCGGCGGCGATGTCCGGGGTGTCCGGTGCGCCGGCGAGCAGCACCAGCTGGGTGTCCGCCGGCAGGTCCCGCGCCGCGCGCAGCAGGTAGGGCAGGCCCTTCTGCCGGGTGATCCGCCCCACGTACACCACGCTGGGCAGGGCCGGGTCGATGCCGAGCCGGTCCACCACGTCCGTGCCGTGGTCCGGGGCGTACTGCGCCGTGTCGATGCCGTTGTGCACCACCCGGACCCGGTCCGGGTTCACCGCCGGATAGGCGGTCAGCACGTCGCGTCGCATCCCCTCGCTGACCGCGACGATTGCGTCGGCCGCCTCGAACGCCGTGCGCTCGCACCAGGAGGAGAGTGCGTAGCCGCCGCCGAGCTGCTCGGCCTTCCACGGCCGCAGCGGCTCCAGGCTGTGCGCGGTCACCACGTGCGGCACGCCGTGCAGCAGCTTCGCCGTGTGCCCCGCGAAGTTGGCGTACCACGTGTGGCTGTGCACCACCTCGGTGCCGGCGCAGGCCGCGGCCATCTCCAGGTCCACGCCCATCGTCCGCAGCGCGGCGTTCGCGCCGGTCAGGCCCGCCGGTTCGGCGTACGCGGTGACACCCGCCTCGGTGCGCGGCGCGCCGAAGCAGTGCACCCGTACGTCGGCGAGCCGGCGCAGCTCCCGGGCCAGGTACTCGACGTGCACACCGGCGCCGCCATACACCTCGGGCGGGTACTCACGGGTCAGCAGGTCGACGCGCAGCCCGGCGGAGTCGTTCATGAACGGCACCCTAGTGCAGAACGCGCCACCGCACCCGGCTGTGGAACTGTGCCGTACGAGTGGTGAAGTGACGGCGGGGTAGATAGCGTCTGGACATGGCTGCCAAGGTGCTCGCGATCGTCCTGGCCGGCGGAGAAGGCAAGCGCCTGATGCCGCTCACCACGGACCGGGCCAAGCCGGCCGTCCCGTTCGGCGGGATGTACCGCATGGTCGACTTCGTCCTGTCCAACCTGGCGAACGCCGGCTATCTCAAGATCGTCGTGCTGACCCAGTACAAGTCCCACTCGCTGGACCGGCACATCACCAAGACGTGGCGGATGTCGACCCTGCTCGGCAACTACGTCACCCCGGTGCCGGCGCAGCAGCGCCGCGGCCCGTGGTGGTTCGCCGGCTCCGCCGACGCGATCTACCAGAGCTTCAACCTCATCCACGACGAGCAGCCCGACCACGTGATCGTCTTCGGCGCCGACCACATCTACCGGATGGACCCCCGGCAGATGGTGGAGGACCACATCGCCTCCGGCGCCGGCGTCACCGTGGCCGGCATCCGGCAGCCGCTGTCGATGGCCGACCAGTTCGGCGTCATCGAGGTCGGCGAGGACGGCCGGCGGATCCGGGCGTTCCGCGAGAAGCCCACCGACGCGGTCGGCTTGCCCGACGCGCCCGACCAGATCTACGCCTCGATGGGCAACTACGTGTTCAGCACCAAGGCGCTGTGCGAGGCGGTCGAGCGCGACGCGGAGGACAAGACCAGCAAGCATGACATGGGCGGCAGCATCATCCCGATGCTGGTCGAGCGCGGCGAGGCCAACGTCTACGACTTCCGCGACAACGAGGTGCCCGGCAGCACCGACCGGGACCGCGGCTACTGGCGCGACGTGGGGACGCTCGACTCCTTCTACGACGCCCACATGGACCTGATCAACGTGCACCCGGTGTTCAACCTCTACAACTTCGACTGGCCCATCTACACGGGGCAGCTGACCTACCCACCCGCCAAGTTCGTGCACCAGTGGGGTGAGCGGGTCGGCCGGGCGGTCGCCTCGATGGTCTCGCCCGGCGCGGTGATCTCCGGCTCGCTGGTGGAGAACTCGGTCGTCTCGCCCAAGGTGAAGGTGCACTCCTGGGCGCACGTGGACGGCGCGGTGCTGATGGAGGGGGTCGACATCGGCCGGCACGCGGTCGTGCGCCGGGCGATCCTCGACAAGAACGTGATCGTGCCCGAGGGGGCCGAGATCGGCGTCGACCTGGAGAAGGACCGGCAGCGCTACACGGTCTCCGACAACGGCATCGTGGTGATCGGCAAGGGACAGAAGGTGGAACCGTGAGCAGTCATCCCCGGGCCGGCAAGCCCGCCCAGCCCGCCGACCTGGTCGACGTGCCGCGGCTGGTGACCGCCTACTACGCCGAGCATCCCGATCCGCAGGACCCGGCGCAGCAGGTCTCCTTCGGCACGTCCGGGCACCGCGGGTCGAGCCTGCGCAACGCGTTCAACTCCGACCACATCCTCGCGGTCACCCAGGCGCTCTGCGACTACCGCCGCGAGCAGGGCCTGGACGGGCCGCTCTTCCTCGGCCGGGACACCCACGCGCTCTCCGCCCCGGCCGCCGTGGACGCGCTGGAGGTCCTCGCCGCCAACGAGGTCTCCGTGCTGCTCGACAGCCGCGACGGCTACACGCCCACCCCGGCGGTGTCGCACGCCATCCTCACCCACAACCGGGGGCGTACCAGCGGGCTCGCCGACGGCATCGTGATCACCCCGTCGCACAACCCGCCCGACGACGGCGGCTTCAAGTACAACCCCACCCACGGCGGCCCGGCGGACACCGACGTCACGAGGTGGATCCAGGACCGGGCCAACGCCATCCTCGCCGAGGGCCTGAAGGAGGTCCGGCGGATCCCGTACGCCCGGGCCCGCGCCGCCGACACCACCGGGTCGTACGACTTCCTCGCCCGCTACGTCGACGACCTGCCGGCGGCTATCGACATCGACGCGATCCGCGACGCCGGGGTGCGCATCGGCGCCGACCCGCTCGGCGGCGCGAGCGTGGCCTACTGGGGCGAGATCGCCGAGCGGCACCGGCTGGACCTGACCGTGGTCAACCCGACGGTCGACCCGACCTGGCGGTTCATGACCCTGGACGGCGACGGCAAGATCCGGATGGACTGCTCCTCGCCCAACGCGATGGCCTCCCTGATCGCCGCCCGCGCCGACTACCAGGTCTCCACCGGCAACGACGCCGACGCCGACCGGCACGGCATCGTCACCCCCGACGGCGGCCTGATGAACCCCAACCACTACCTGGCGGTGGCGATCGGCCACCTGTTCCGTACCCGGACGCAGTGGGGCCCCGCCGCCGCCGTGGGCAAGACCCTGGTCTCCTCCTCGATGATCGACCGGGTCGCCGCCGACCTGGGCCGCCCGCTGCTGGAGGTGCCGGTCGGCTTCAAGTGGTTCGTGCCGGGGCTGCTCGACGGCGCGGTGGGCTTCGGCGGCGAGGAGAGCGCCGGCGCGTCCTTCCTGCGCCGCGACGGGGGCACCTGGACCACCGACAAGGACGGCCTCCTGCTCTGCCTGCTCGCCGCCGAGATCATCGCCACCACCGGCCGCACCCCCAGCGAGCACTGGGCGGAGCTGGCCGAGCGTTTCGGCGCGCCCGCGTACGCCCGCATCGACGCGCCGGCGACCCGCGAGCAGAAGGCCGTGCTCGGCAAGCTCTCGCCGGAGCAGGTGACCGCCACCGAGCTGGCCGGCGAGCCGATCACCGCGACCCTCACCACCGCGCCCGGCAACGGCGCGCCGATCGGCGGGCTCAAGGTGACCACCGAATCGGGCTGGTTCGCCGCCCGGCCGTCGGGCACCGAGGACGTCTACAAGATCTACGCCGAGTCCTTCCAGGGCCCGGAGCACCTCGCCCGGATCCAGCAGGAGGCGAAGGACCTGGTCTCCGAGGTACTCCAGCAGGCCTGAACGCCCGCGCCACCCTCGTCAACCACCGTCTCGCCGGCTACTCATCGGCCACCTCGTCGCCCCGGAGCCGAGTCCGCCCGGGCACACCAGTCCCGGGCGGCCTTCCGGCTTGGCCGGGTGCTGGGCACCTTCGGCGCCGTCGCCATCTCGCCCGGCTACCCGGCCGCCTGGTCCAGCATCGTCGTGCGGTGCGCTGACGCGCCGCGGGTCGCGTGGGCCGGACCGTGCGGTATCGGACCGTGCGGTGTCGGATCGTTGCGGTATCGGACCGTGCGATGTCGGATCGTGCGGTGTTCAACCGTGCGATGTCGGGTCCTGTGATGCCGGATCGGCGTGGTGTGGTGCCAGGGTCCTGGGCGCAGTGTGCGCGCTGTCGAGCTGCCCCTATAGCTGGGGCAGGGAGGCTGCGCGAGAAGTGGTCCCATATGTGGGGCAGCTCGACAGCGTTGCACCAGGTCCGTGGCGCCGGTCCCGCAACCGCCGCACGACCAGCAGCCGCACACCAGCCGCCAGCCGCCAGCCGCCCGGACCGCCGGGGATGCCGAGGGCCGGGGCGGGGCGTGGGGGCATGGTCAGCGGGGCGGGGGCAGCTCGCGGCGGTTGAACCTCTCCCGCAGGCCCTCCGGCAGCAGTTCGCGGAGTTGGTCGGGAAGCAGTGGCAGGTCCAGCAGGCTCAGCTTGAGCTGGTTGCGTTCCTGGTAGCGGCGCGGGTCCAGGCGGACGACCAGGCCGGCGTCGTGCCGGTAGCGGATCTGCACGACGCCCTCCGTCGCGGCGTCCCGGATGACCAGGCCGTCGACCTCCACCGCCACCGGCCCGGAGTCCTCGCGCAACTCCAGGCGGATTGTCTCGTCGGGGGAGAGCACCACCGCGCGGGAGATGCCCGCCATCGGGGCGGACGGGGTCACCACCACCGCCTCGGTGGCCGGCGAGACGAGCGGGCCGCCGGCGGCGTAGCTGTAGGCGGTCGAGCCGGTGGGGGTACTGACCACCAGGGCGTCGCAGCGGTAGTACCCGTACTGCTGCCCGTCGACGGCGAGGGAGGCGCTGACGAAGCCGGATCCGGGCTGCCGGATCAGCGCGATGTCGTTGAACGCGACGAGGTCGTCGCCGCAGACGTCGCAGGCCAGGCAGCTGTGGTTCTCCACCGTGAAGTCGTGCGCCACCAGCCGGTCCAGGGCCCTCGGTAGCTCCGGCGGCTCCACCTCGACGAGGAAGCCGAGCTTGCCGACGTGTACGCCGAGCACCGGCTTCGGATCGTGGACGGCCGACCGGAGCGCGCCGAGCATCGTCCCGTCGCCGCCGATGGCGATCAGCGCGTCCGACCGGACGGCCACCTCGCCCACCGGCAGCGGTTCGACCGTGGCCGGTACGCGGTGCCGGTCCTCGGCGCGTACGGCCAGGTCGATGTGGTGCCTTGCGGCCCAGGTCACGATGGTGTCGACCACCGCGGAGACGTCCCGGGTGGGGTGCAGCACCAGCCCGAGCCGGCTCCGATCCATGTCTACAGCTCACCACATCCCGAACGTCCCGACGGGCGTATCGGAATGCGCGCCGGTGGTCGCTTGAAATGTCGCTGTGTCATAGGCCAGGCGCTCTGCGTGACGCTCGGCTGCGCCGGTCGTTGGTTGAGGCGGGCGCGGGTCTGAGGGCTCGGCGCCCGTGCCTGCGCTCAGGTGGTGCGCCGGGCGAGCAGCACGAGGAGGAACCCTTGAAGATCGTCGTTACCGGTGGTGCCGGATTCATCGGCTCCAACCTGGTACGCGCCCTGGCTGAAGCGCCGGCCGTCACCGAGATAGTCGCGGTGGACGACCTCTCCACCGGATCGCTGGACAACCTGATCGACCTGCCGGTCCGGCTGTTCACTGGGACGATTCTCGACCGTGACCTGCTCGACGAGGCGGTCAGCGGGGCGGCCAGTGTCGTCCACCTCGGCGCCCTGGGGTCGGTGCCCCGCTCCATAGACGATCCGCTGCGCAGCCACCACGCCAACGCCACCGGCACCCTGAGCGTGCTGGAGGCCGTCCGGCGCCACGGGGTTCCCCACGTCGTGGTGGCCTCGTCGTCCTCCGTCTACGGCGCCAACCCCGTCCTGCCCCGCCAGGAGTCGCTGCGGCCGATGCCGGTCAGCCCGTACGCGGTCTCCAAGCTCGCGACCGAGGCATACACGCTCGCGTACGCCTCCTGCTACGGCATCGACGTGCTGCCGTTCCGCTTCTTCAACGTCTACGGCCCCCGTCAGGCCGCCAATCACGCGTATGCCGCCGTGGTGCCGCGTTTCGTCTCCGCGGCGTTGCAGGGTCGACCGCTCCAGGTGCACGGCGACGGCACCCAGACCCGCGACTTCACCTACGTCGGCAGCGTCACCGACGTGATCGTCGACGCGGTCCTGCGGCGCGTCTGTGCACCGGACGTGGTGAACCTCGCCTTCGGCGCGCGGATCTCCCTACTGGAGCTGATCACGGAGTTGGAAAAGGTGCTCGGCAGACGGCTCGAGGTGGTGCACGGCCCGCCGCGGGCCGGCGACGTGCGCGACTCACAGGCGGACTGCGCACAGCTACTGGAGCTGTTTCCCGCAGTGCGTCGGTATCCGCTCCGCGACGGCTTGGTGGAGACCGTCCGCTGGATGTCCGGTCGTGTGCTCATCGAGCAGTGACGCTCTCTCCGCCGGCACCGGACAGCGGTGCCGGGTGGGTCCGACGGGATTGGCGTGACGATGACAGGTAGAGGGGCATGGGTCGCCTACGTGGGGCCGTTCCGGTTCCCCTGGGGCGAGCCCGGATCGCGACGCGTCTTCGGGCTGGCCCAGTCGATCGCCGCGACCGGCACGGACGTCGTCGTGGTCAGCGGTGAGAGCGGACCGACGACGCCGGCCGCGGTCACCGGGACCTCGGGCTCGGGCACCGTGTGGCATGTCGGCGCTGGGGAGAGACCCGCAGGCGGTGCCAACGTGGTCTCGAAAGCCTTCCAGATGGTCGTCGGCCTCGGCGAGCGGACCGTGCGATGGCTCGACGAGCAGCCCAGTCGCCCGTCCTGCGTCGTCGTCTACGGCGGTGGAGCGCAGTACATGGCTCGGGTGGGGCGGTGGTGCCGCCGGAACGGCGTTGCCGTGGTCGCGGACGTCGTGGAGTGGTACGCCCCTCATCAGCTTCCGGGCGGAGCACTCGGCCCGCCCCACTTGAGCGCCAAGCTCGCGTTGCATCACTACTACCCCCGCTGTCAGGGCGTCATCGCGATCAGTTCGCTTCTGGAACACCACTACCGGGGACGTGGGCGCCGCGTCCTGCGCGTCCCGCCGACGCTGGACGTCCTCGATGTGAAGACCGGGGGCCAAGCGATCAGAGCGGAGGTCAGCCCGCTCAACGTCGTGTACTTCGGGACACCGGGCCGGAAGGACCTGCTGACGCCGATCATCCGCGCGGCTGACGCGGTCGCGCGCACGACTCGGCTCACCCTTTCCGTCTACGGGCCCTCGATCGAGCAGGTCCGAGGCCTGCTCGGTGACGCTCAACTGCCGCCCTCGGTGCGGGTGCCCGGCCGGGTGCCGCAGCAGGACGTCGAGGAGATCGTCCGGGAAGCGGACTTCAGCATCCTGGTCCGCCCGTCCGAGAGGTTCACGCACGCCGGTTTCCCCACCAAGTTCGTCGAAAGCATGGCCTGCGGGACTCCCGTGATCGCAAACCTGACGAGCGACATCGGGCAATACCTGAAGGACGGTCGGCAGGGTCTTGTCTGCGTCGATCACAGCAGCGACGAAATCCAACGGGTGTTGCGGCGGGCGGCTGTGCTTCCCCGCCCTCAGCGGGAGGAGATGCGCCTGGCCGCGCGCGTCACGGCCGAGTCCTTCTTCGACTACCGAAGGTTCGCTGACCCGCTCGCCGCATTTCTCGGATCACTACCCGGACGGCGGTAGGCACTGAGGCAGCGGCTGCGGCAGCTGTACGGACATGTCGATCGCTGGGAGACGACATCACATGACGACCATCGCCCGCTCGGCGGAACGCCGAACCGGATCCCCGCAACAGCAGGGCGGCAACTGTTTCGATCTGCTCCGACTGCTGGCGGCGCTCGCGGTCGTCGTACAGCACGCCGTGGAGCACACGGGCAGTAGCTTTCTCTGGTACGAACCGGGCAGCGCCAGGTGGTTCGGCGACGGGGTCGCCGTCTTCTTCATCATCAGCGGCGGATTGGTCTTCTCCTCGGCGTTCAGGTGCCAGCAGAGTGGCCGGGGCTGGACCGAGTACTTCCGTAACCGGCTCCTGAGGGTCGCGCCGGCTATCCACGTCTATCTGCTGGTGGCGACGGCGGCCCTGCTGCTCATCGGCGTCATCGGTGTTCGGTCTCTGGCCGACACCCGGTTCGCCGGCTGGTTCGGCAGCACCTTGTTGCTGGTGCCGGTCTACCATCCGTCTCTCTTCAGCGACTTCGGTACGGGTGTGATCAACGGCAGCCTCTGGACGATTCCCGCCGAGATCGGCTTCTACATGATCGTGCCGGTGCTGGTGCTGGTTACCGTTCGTCGCTCGTTCCGCGCGATGATGTGCTGCGCGGCACTCGTCGCCGTGACAGGGTGTGGCCTGTACGCCTGGTCGTTGAGCCTGGCCGGCGAACACCGGATCGCGCAACTGCTCGGCGTGTCGACCCTGCCCTGGCTCGGCTACTTCCTGCTCGGCGTCATGTGGTCGCGACTCTGGCAGCGGGCACCCCGGTCGGGGGCGGTCGCGCTCGCCGCCCTCTGTGGATACCTGGCGCTCACCTGGGCACAGCACCTGACCGGCCCATCGGGGCGGGTCGTGCTCGGCATGTTGGCAGGCGTTCCCCTCTCCTACCTGGTGTTCTGGTTGGCGTATCGCGGCCCGGCCGCATTCCACGGCCTCACCGCTCGCATCGGCGACCTGAGCTTCGGGGCCTACATCTGGCACATGCCTCTGGTCAACTTCTTCATCTGGCTCGGGCGGGACCACTGGCCGGTGCGAGGCACCGCCCTGGTCGTCCTGATGCTCGCGCTCACCCTGGCCTGCGCGGCTGCCTCCTGGCATCTGGTGGAGAAGCCCGCCCTGCGGCTGAAGCGCTACTCCGCCAGGGCAGCGTGAGCGGGCAGCCATGACTGGCGCAACGAGGCCCACGCCGTGGACCGGTGGGTGATCCGTGTCCTTGCACCGTGAGAAGGCCGTTGCACCTATGGTGCGGTCCGCGCCCCCGGTGACGGTGGCGGACGCGGACCTGCTACCCGCCCGTGACCGCCAACGACGTCTCCTCACCGGCATGGCGGCAACGGTGGTCTGCCGAGCGGTCGGCGTCGTGACCCCACTCGTGCTGATACCGGTGATGCTCAAGGAGTTCGGTCCGGATCTCTACGGGCTGTGGGCGGCGATCGGCACCGTGACCGCGATGGCGGCCTTCGCCGACCTCGGTCTCGGCAACGGTCTGATGACCAAACTCGCACCCTGTTACGCGACGGGTGACACTGCTCGCGCCCGCCGATACGTGTCGAGCGCCTATCTCCTGCTCACTGCCATCGCCGGCCTGATCCTGCTGTGCCTGTGGTCGACTTCGCCGCTGGTCCCGTGGTCGGGGCTCTTCGGCGCCGAGGGCGACACGGTCGGCGCCGCGGCGGAGCCGTTCGTGCTCGCCTGCCTCACCGCCTTCGTCGTCAACGTGCCTCTCTCCCTGGTCGTCCGGGTGCAGTTCGCGTACCAGCAGGTCGCACAGAGCAACCTGTGGCAGGCGCTCGGCGGCTTGTTGACTGTGCCGCTGGTGTTGCTCGCGGTGCACGTCGACCTGCCGCCCGTCGGCGTGGTGACGGCCAGCGTGGCGGGTCCGGTCCTGACGAACCTGCTCACCAGTTGCTGGGTGTACGGCCGCGCGCTGCCGGAACTGCGGCCCGGGTTGCGCGCGGCCGATCGCGCAGGGGCGCGGGAACTGCTGGCCCTGGGAGGGCTGTTCCTGCTGCTGACGGTCGTCATGTCGGTGGCAACCAACGCCGACGCTCTCGTGATCGCGCACGTGTTGCAGATGCGGGATGTCACCGACTTCGCAGTCGCCGCGCGACTCTTCGCTCAACTGGGAGTCCTGATCTCGCTGGTGAACGTGCCGCTCTGGTCGGCGAACGGGGACGCCCTCGCGCGCGGCGAACTGAACTGGGTACGGCGGACGAACCGCCGGATGACGATCGTGTCGGCCAGTATCGGCGTCACCGTGGGAGCCGGTCTGGTGCTCGCCGGCGGCCCGCTGCTCGAGACGTGGGCGGGTATCCGACCTGCCGGGGGAGTGTGGCTGCTCGCCGGGCTCGCCGGCTGGTGGACTCTGCTGGCCGCGATGTCGCCGTGCTTCATGGTCCAGAACGCCGCTGGCGTCGTCCGCCCGCAACTGTGGGGATGGACGCTCTACCTGGCCGTCTCGATCCCCCTCAAGTGGTACGCGGCCGGTCGGTACGGCGTGGCCGCCGTACCGGTCACCGGCACCGTGGTCTACCTGCTGACGGTGGTTCCGGGGGCGCTGTACGGATACCGCGTGGCGTGCAGGACCAATGTGGCACGAGCAAAGGAACCTCATCGATGACGGACGTGACACCGCACCCTCGCGTACTTGTGGTCGGCGCCGAACCCTTCGGGCGTACGACCGGCACCGGGATCACGCTGTCCAACCTCTTCGGCGGCTGGCCGGCGGATCGTCTGGCGCAGGTCCACATCTCCGCGGCGACGCCCTCCACCGACGTGTGCCGGCACTACTACGCGCTGGACCCGCGCAGCGCGCCGCTCGACTACTGTGTACGGCGCCTGCTGGCCAGGGACCCGGCCGGCGGCACACCCGCGCCGGGCTCTGCTTCTACCGCCCCGTCGTGGCAGGGGCGGCTGCGGCAGCACATGCGGGCCATGGCGGACCTGAGCCCTCTCGTCGTTCCACAGGGATTGCGCCGATGGGCCCGCCGGTACCGCCCGGACGTCGTCTACTCGGTGCTCGGCAGCGTCCGGGTCATGCGGCTGGCCTGTGGCCTGGCCCGCACCTGCGGGGTGCCGATCGTTCCGCACTTCATGGACGACTGGCCGAGCACGCTCTATGCCGACGGGGAACTGCTTGGCCTCGGCCGGCGGGCGGTCGAAGCGGGCCTTCGCAAGGCGGTACTGCTCTCCCGTTCCGGGCTGTGCATCAGCGGGCCCATGGCCGACGAGTACCGCCGTCGCTACCGGATCCCCTTCGCCGCCTTCATGAACTGCGTGGACAGCGCCGCCTTCGACGGGTATCGCGAGCGCCACGAGGCGCCGGGGTCGGTGCCGGTCGCGGACGGGCTGGAATTCGTCTACGTCGGCGGCCTGCACCTGGGCCGCTGGTCCGCACTGGCCCGGATCGGATCGGCGCTGGAGCGGACGGGATCGCCTCGTCCGCCTGCCCGGCTGACGGTGTACGCGCCGGAGCATGACCTGGCGCGTTACGCCCACGCGTTCGCCGACGTGCCAACGGTGCACCTGGCTCGGTCGGTCGACAGCACGGAGGTGGTCCCGATCCTGCGGCGTGCGGACGTTCTCGTCCACGTCGAGTCCTTCGAGCCTGAACTCGCGCGGTACACCCGTCTGTCGCTCTCGACGAAACTGCCGCAGTACCTGGCGGCAGGCCGACCCATCCTCGGGCACGGCCCGGCCGGACTCGCCTCGATGCGGCACATCGGGACGGCGGGCGCCGGGCTGGTGGTGGGGGAGGAGGACGTGGAGCAGTTGAGGCGGCGGATCGCGCAACTGTGTGAGGACCCCCTGCTGCGGCAGCGGCTCGGGGACGCCGGCCGCTCTTACGCCAAGGTGCACCACTCACGCCAGGAGGTGGCCGCGCAGTTCGCGTCCCATCTCGCCCAGGTGGCGGGTGCGGCGCAGGAGACGCGGTCGTGAACCGTCCGCTCCGGGTGGCGCTCGTCTCGCCGTTGCCGCCACCGCAGGGGGGCATCGCACGGTGGACCCGCATGATCGACGGTGCCGCGCGGGACGCCGACGCCGTCGACCTGGTCGTGGTGGACATCGCGCTCAGAGGCCGGTCGATCCATCAGACGCGGCTCTTCCGGCGGGTCGCCGCGGGAGCCATCCAGATCGCACGCAGCTCGTGGTCGCTCGCCTGGGAGATGGTGCGGCGGCGGCCGGACGTCGTGCATGTCAACACGTCCGGGCACCTGGGCACTGTCCGCGATCTCGTGCTGCTCCAGATGTCCCGGGCGTTCGGGGTGCCGTTCGTCTACCACATCCGGTTCGGCAGGGTGCCGCAGATCGCAGCAGGGAATCGCAAGGAGTGGCGTCTGATGCGGCGGGTCATTGCGCGGGCCGCGGCGGTGGTGGTTCTTGACGAACGCACCGAACGCGCCATCCGGACGTACGCCGACCACGGTCCTCTCCTGCGCATCCCCAACTGCATCGACACATCGACGCTGCCGCAGCCGTCCGACCACGAGGCTCCGCGCAAACGGGTGCTCTTCGCCGGATGGGTGATTCCCGCGAAGGGTGTCGAGGATCTGCTGTCCGCCTGGTCCGGCATCGACACGTCCGGTTGGGAGTTGGTGGTCGCCGGTCCCTGCGAGAGCGGCTACCTACGGCGGATCCGGCCGCTGGTGGACGGGCACGCCGTGCGTTTCCCGGGCGAGCTGGGGGGACAGGATCTGCTTGAGCTCATGGCCACCTGCGAGGTCTTCGTGCTGCCAAGTCACTCGGAGGGCTTCCCCAACGCGATCCTCGAGGCGATGGCTCTCGGACGGGCGGTGATAGCCACCGACGTGGGGGCGGTGGGGGACATGCTCAGCGACGGGTGCGGGGTGGTGGTTCCGCCGCGTGAGCCGGATCGACTCGCTACCGCGCTGGCGGCGGTGATGGGCGACCCGGCCTGTCGGGTTCGGCTCGGCGAGCGAGCCAGGGCGAAGGCGGCCGACGAGTACGCACTGCCCGTGGTCTTCGACCGCTACGAAGGGCTGTGGCGGAGGGTCTCCCGTATCGATGATTCGGCCTCGGCCGATACCGGTGCCAGCTCGGCCGTCACCCAGGATGTCGTTGGCTGAGAAGCGCACGTGCAAGGCCGCCGGGCTGCGCTGCCCGTGCCTCCTCAGGCCCTGGAGAGACTGACGGGACGAGGACCTCGGATGGCACCACCAGCGGTGCCCCGGTGGTGTCGACCGGTCGGCAACGCTGAATCAGCAGGCGCGACTTCCAGCGACACGCGTCGTTGGATCCGGGCAAGTATCGACAACGTGCACAGCGAGACGAACCCGATCAGTGCTGGTCTTGTCTGGCCGAGTTGATTGTTGGCAGGCACGAAGGCGATCAGCAGAGCGAGCTGACCGAAGAGGGCCATCGAAAGGACGCGTCGCTGGAGGACTGCCTCGTGCCAGAACTTGGCAAGGAACCATCCCACCACCGCCATGAGCAGAATGGCACCGGGATATGTCAGATCCGAGGCGAGCCATGGGTAGATGGTCGACCAGTACATCCCGTCAGGCCAACCGGTCGCCACCTCGGTGCGAGCGGTGTACCGCTTCTCGTGCTGGGATTCGAGATCTGTGTACTGCTCCAGGTAGCTGCTGAGCGCCGGTGACGACCCGGTTCCCCTGGTCCATTCAAAGGGCACGCTCAGGTTGTGACTGAGGCCCAGATATCCGTGTGTGGGATAGGAAATGGTGATCGCGAGACCTGCGGCGAGATCTTCTCCGATCAGGCCTGCGACCAGGGGGCTACCCTGTACGGCCGGGCCCTGTCCCGATGTCCGGGCTCGATCGCTCTGGTTGAAGGACATGTAACCGAGGAAGATCACCAACATTGCGGCGAAGGCCGCCAGGTGCCGCCAGTTTGCCAGTCTCATCGCGCGTCTCGTGCGGGTCGACCTGGAGCCGAGCAGTAGGAGGTAGCTGGCGGCCCACCAGATCAGCATGTCACCCAGTCCCTTGAGGATGCCGATCGCCATGTAGTAGACCGCGTAGGAGGCGAGACTGCCGAGAACATACAGCCGCAGGAATCGACCCAGCTTCGACCAGTGAAGAACGGCGACTGGTATGAGCAGGGGGTACAGCGCGGACAGCAGTGTGAGTAGCTGCACCGGGCGCGAGAACTGTCCCTCCTGCTGTAGTTGCAGAAAGTAGCGCTCGCCGGGGTGGGTGACGGCGTGTGCGAGTTCAGCTGGACCTGATATGCCGATGACGTTCAGCTGCGCGACCCCGAGGAAGAGAACGTATGTGGCGCAGACGACCACCAGCCTGCGCGGTGCGGCATGACGGCGGCCGACGGCCGGCCGGAGCGACATGGTCGATGATCGACGGGCCGCGTATATGACGTACCCGACGCACAACGCCACCATCGTTGCCGACACGAACAGGGTGAGCTTCGTCAGGTCGGGGCTTTCCGCCGCTCTGCCGAGAGTCAGGAAGAGCACATAGGTACCGGCCAGATAAGCGACGGCCAGCTTGAGTGGAATGTAGGCAGCATTCCAGCCGCCCGTGTCGTCCCGCATCGCGCCGCGCGGCGTAGCCCTCTTCGAGATGATCGTCGTCACTGGTCCGCGCTCCTGCCCTTACGGCCTTGTCGGCGGAGGACCGTCCGACGGATGTCTGCTCGATGGGTGAGTGCCCTGGTTATAGCAGCACCGGGGCGGCATCCTCGGGTGTTTCATGAATGTCGGTTGACCGTGGGCCGGCACCCGAAGGTCAGCAGTGGTGTTGCCACCCTGACGACATGTTCGTCCGTTTTGGGCGTTCCCCCCGCTCGCCTGGCTCGTTGCGGGAGATGTGGCCGCCCATGACCTGTGGCACGGCCGCCGCGATCCCAGAACCGAGACGGGGAGCAACCAGTGACGTATTCGACCAACGGCCGCCGGGTCCTCATCACCGGCGGCACGGGTTCCTTCGGCAAGACGATGGTCCGCCGCCTCCTCGACCGCGGCGTCGGTGAGGTCCGGGTGCTCAGCCGCGACGAGGCCAAGCAGGACGACATGCGCCGCCAGCTCGGCGACGACCGGGTCCGCTATCACGTCGGGGACGTGCGCGACTACGACTCGGTGCTGCGGGCCAGCCGGGGGATCGACTACGTCTTCCACGCGGCGGCGCTCAAGCAGGTGCCCTCGTGCGAGTTCTTCCCGCTGGAGGCGGTGCGGACCAACGTGCTGGGCAGCGCCAACGTCGTCGAGGCGGCGGAGCGCAACGGCGTCGGCTCCGTGGTCGTGCTGAGCACCGACAAGGCCGTCCACCCCGTCAACGCGATGGGGATGAGCAAGGCCATGATGGAGAAGGTCGCCCAGGCGCACGCCCGGAACAACCCGAACAGCGCGACCACGGTCTCCTGCGTCCGGTACGGCAACGTCATGTACTCGCGCGGCTCGGTGATCCCGCTGTTCATCGAGCAGATCAAGGCGGGCCGGGCGCCCACCGTCACGGACCCGGGGATGACCCGCTTCCTGATGTCGCTGGACGACTCGGTGGAGCTGGTCGAGCACGCCTTCCAGCACGCCCGGCCCGGCGACATCTTCATCCGCAAGGCCGTCGCCTGCACCGTGGGCGACCTGGCCGAGGCGGTCTGCGAACTCTTCGACGTGCCCGCGAAGCTCGACGTGATCGGCGTACGGCACGGCGAGAAGCAGGACGAGACGCTGGCCAGCCGGGAGGAACTCGCCCAGGCGGACGACTTCGGCGACTTCCTCCGGGTGCCGCTGGACGCCCGCGACCTCAACTACGCGCTCTACGTCTCCGAGGGCGAGCTGGGCCGGGGGCCGCGGGAGGACTTCAACTCCGCCAACGCGCCGCGGCTGGGCGTACCGGAGATCGTCGAGCTGCTGAGGACGCTGCCGGAGGTCCGCGCGGAGCTGGCCCTGCGGGACCCGGTGCTGGCGTGCTGAGGCTGGCCGTCACCGGCGCCGGCGGCTTCCTCGGCTGGCACGTGCGGGTGCTGCTGCGCGTTCTCGGCCGGCCGGAGCCGTTCGTCGTCACCCGGACCGACCTGACCGACCCGGAGCGGGTCGCGGCGAAGCTCGACGGCGTCGACCGGGTGCTGCACCTGGCCGGGGTCAACCGGGGCGAGCCGGCGGACGTCGCCGCCGGCAACGTGCAGCTCGCCGCCCAGCTCGCGCAGGGCCTCAAGCACTGCCCGACGCCACCCGGCGCGGTGGTCTTCGCCAACTCGGTGCAGGCCGGCAACGGCACGCCCTACGGCGACGCCAAGGCCGCCGCCGCCGGCATCCTGGCCGACACGGGCCTGCCGTTCGACGACGTCCTGCTGCCCAACCTGTACGGCGAGCACGGCCGGCCGTACTACAACTCGGCGGTCGCGACCTTCTGCCGGCTGCTCGCCGAGGGCGGGCAGCCGGAGGTGCACGGCGACCGCGAGCTGAGCCTGGTGCACGTCACCGACGCGGCGGCCCGGCTCGTCGGCGTCCCGGCCGGCGGTTCCTGGGACCCCGCCATGCCGGCGCTGCGGACCGGCGTACGGGCCCTCGCCGACCGGCTCGCCGACGTCGCCGCCACCTACCGCACGGGCGAGCTGCCGGCCCTGGTGGACCGGCACGACGTGCGGCTGTTCAACACCTACCGCTCGCACTGCTTCCCGGCGCACTACCCGCTGGCGCTGCCGCGCCGGGCGGACGCCCGGGGCGAGCTGGTCGAGACGGTCCGGACGCACGGGGGAGGCGGCCAGACCTTCTGCTCCACCACCCGCCCCGGCATCACCCGGGGCGAGCACTTCCACCTGGCCAAGGTGGAACGCTTCGTCGTGCTGCGGGGCTCGGCGGAGATCAGCCTGCGCCGCGTCGGCGACACCGGGGTGGTGCGGTTCGCGGTCTCCGGCGACGAGCCGGCACTCGTGGACATGCCCACCATGTGGGCGCACAAGCTCGTCAACACCGGCGGCGACGACCTGGTCACCATGTTCTGGACGAACGAGCTGTTCGACCCGGAACGGCCGGACACCTGGCCCGAGCCGGTGGAGACGGGCCGGCCGGAGCGCGCCGTGGCCGCCACGTGAGGATCGGCCTGGTCAGCCAGTGGTACCCGCCCGAAGGGGTGTTCATCCCCGGCAACCTGGCGCGGCAACTGGCCGGGCGCGGCCACGACGTGCGGGTGCTCACCACCTTCCCGAGCTACCCGCACGGCCGGATCTTCCCCGGCTGGCGGCAGCGCTGGCGACACACCGAGACCGACGGGCCGGTCGCCGTCCGGCGGGTGCCCGCCTATCCCAGCCACGACACGTCCGCCGCCCGGCGCGCGCTGAGCCACCTGTCCTTCGGGGCGAGCAGCGCGCTGGGCGGCGTCCGCTGGTTGGCGGGCGTCGACGTCACCTACGTCTACCACCCGCCACCCACCTCCGCGGCCGCGGCGGCGCTGGTCCGCCTGGCCCGGCGTACGCCGATCGTGCTGCACGTCCAGGACCTGTGGCCGGAGTCGGTGCTCGGCTCGGGCATGGCGCCCGCCGGCCGGGCGGGCCGGGCCCTGGAGCGCGGCGTCGCCGCACTGATGCGCGCGACGTACCGCCTCGCCGGCGCCGTGGTGGTGATCTCGCCGGCGATGGCCGACCTGGTCGTGGCCCGGGGCGCGGACCCGGACCGGGTGCGGGTGGTGTGGAACTGGACCGACGACGCGCTGTTCCGGCCGGTGCCGGCCACCGACGAGGCCCGCGCGGCGCTCGGCCACCGCGGACGCTGCACGGTGATGTTCGCCGGCAACATCGGCCTGTTGCAGGGGATCGAGACCGCGATCCGGGCGGCGGCCGTCGTGCGCGACCGGATCGACCTGGTGCTGGTGGGCTCCGGTGCCGGCGAGGAGGCCGCGCGCCGGCTCGCCGCGGATCTCGGCGCCGACAACGTGCGGTTCGTCGGCCGGCGGCCCGCCGAACGGATGGCCGCGCTGTACGCCGCCGCCGACTGGCAGCTGATCTGCCTGCGCGACCTGCCCGCGCTGCGCGGCAGCATCCCGTCGAAGTTGCAGGCCGCGCTGGCCTGCGGCAGTCCCGTGATCGCGTCGGTGGGCGGCGACGCCGCGGCCCTGGTCCGCTCGGCCGGGGTCGGCCTCGTCTCCCCGCCGGGGGACTGGCGTGCGCTCGCCGCGCGCTTCTCCGTCGCGGCGGCCGAGTCCGCGGACGCCCGGGCGGAACTGGGCCGGCGGGCCCGACGGGTCTACCAGGAGCGCATGTCGCTGCGGGTGGGCGTGGACCAGTTCGAGGACATCATGACCAAGCTGGCAGCAGAGAGAGGACGGGCATGACCCGGATCATGACGGTGGTCGGCACCCGACCGGAGATCATCCGACTGTCCCGGGTGATCGCCCGGCTCGACGACACCGTGGACCACCTGCTGGTGCACACCGGGCAGAACTGGGACAGCACCCTCTCCGACGTCTTCTTCAAGGAGCTGCGGCTGCGCGAGCCGGACCGGTTCCTGCGGGTGGACACCTCGTCGCTCGGCCGGGTGCTGGGCGGCGTGCTGGTCGGCATGGAGACGGCGATCGCCGAGACGCGGCCGGACGCGCTGCTCGTGCTCGGCGACACCAACAGCTGCATCGCCGCGCTGATGGCCCGGCGGATGCGGGTGCCGGTCTACCACATGGAGGCGGGCAACCGCTGCTTCGACCTCAACGTCCCCGAGGAGACCAACCGGCGGCTCGTCGACCACGTCGCCGACTTCAACCTCGTCTACACCGAGCACGCGCGGCGCAACCTGCTGGCCGAGGGGCTGCACCCGCGCCGGATCCTGCACACCGGCTCGCCCATGCGGGAGGTGCTGGAGCACTACCGCGCCGACGTCGCCGCGTCGGGCGTCCTGCGCCAGCTCGACCTCGCGCCCGGCCGGTACTTCGTGGTCAGCGCGCACCGCGAGGAGAACGTGGACCGGCCGGACCGCCTCCAGCGCCTGCTCGACTGCCTCCGGGCCGTCCGCGACCGGTGGGGGCACCCGGTGCTGGTCTCCACGCACCCGCGTACCCGAAAGCGGCTGGAGGCGCTGGCGCCCGACGCCGCCGCCCTCGACGGCATCGCGTTCCACGAGCCGTTCGGCCTCTTCGACTACGTGCACCTGCAGACCAGGGCCTTCTGCACGCTCTCCGACAGCGGCACGATCAGCGAGGAGGCCGCGATCCTCGGCTTCCCCGCCGTGACGTTGCGCGAGTCGATCGAGCGTCCCGAGGCGCTGGACGCCGGCGGGATCATCATGACCGGGCTCGACCCGCAGGGCGTCGTCGAGGCGGTCGAGGTCACCGTGGCCCAGGTCGCCGCCCAGGGGGTGCCGTGCCCCGTCGACTACCGGGTCCCGGACACCTCCCGCCGGGTGGTCGACTTCATCCTCTCCACCGTCCGCCGGCACCACGACTGGGCGGGCATCCGCCGCTGACCCCGTACCGTGAGGGCCGGCGACCGGAACTTCCCGGTCGCCGGCCCTCACCGTGTGGCGCGTCAGCGGGCCAACGGCACCTGCACCGAGGCGCGGGGGACCGGCACGACCGGGTGGTCGCAGAGCGCGGCGAGCTGCGCGACCACCTTCTCCGGATCGTCGTACGGGTCGAGTCCGCTGACCTCGATCGGGTCCAGGGCGGGCACCGCCACGTGCGACACCAGCGGGTGCAGTGGCCGGGCGTCGGCCTCGCCGGTGCCGAACAGGTCCTCGTGCAGCTTCTCGCCGGGGCGCAGCCCGGTGTAGACGATCGGCACGCTGCTCTCCGCCTGCTCGGCCATCTGCCGGGCCAGGTCGGCGATGCGGACGGGCTCGCCCATGTCCAGCACCAGCGCCTCCCCGTCGCGGCCGATCTCGGCGGCCTGCAACACCAGGTGCACCGCCTCCTGCACCGTCATCAGGTAGCGGGTCACCTCCGGGTGGGTGACGGTGAGCGGGTGGCCCAGCTCGATCTGCCGCTGGAACGCGGTCACCACCGAGCCGCGGCTGCTCAGCACGTTGCCGAAGCGGACGCTGAGGAAGGTGCCGGGGAACCGGGAGGCGGCGTGCGCGGTCAGCCGCTCGGTGATCCGCTTCGAGTAGCCGAGGACGCTGATCGGGTCGGCCGCCTTGTCGGTGGAGATGTTGACGAAGCGGGCCACGTCGCGGCACGCGTCGAGCACGGAGAGGGTGCCCCAGACGTTCGTCTTCACCGCCTCGCCGGGGTGCCGCTGGAGCAGCGTGAGGTGCTTGAGCGCGGCGGCGTGGAAGATGACGTCCGGCCGGCGCTCGCGGATGATCCGCCGGATGCCCTCGTCGTCGCGGAGATCGGCGAGGATCAGCTCGGGGCCGTCCAGCAGGGCGCGTCCGGCCAGCGACATCTGGAGGCCGTGCAGGGCCGACTCGTCGCGGTCGAGCATCATCAGCTCGCCCGGGTCCGCCTTCATCACCTGCCGGCACAGCTCCGAGCCGATGGAGCCGCCGGCGCCGGTGACCAGGACCCGTCGACCGCTGAGCCCGTTGCCGCTCAGCGCCATGTCGGCGACCACCTGCCGGCGGCCGAGCAGGTCGTCGATCTGCACGTCGCGGACGTCGGTGACGGTGATCCGGTGGTCGACGAGGTCCCGGACCGGGGGCAGCACCTTGAACGTCGCTCCGGTCCGGAGGGTGGCCTCGCGGATCTGCCGGATCAGCGCGGCGTCGGCGTTGGCGACGGAGAAGATCACCGTCGTCGCGCCGGTGCGCCGTACGGCCGTCGCCACGTCCTGACGGCCGCCGAGCACGCGTACGCCGCCGATGCGCAGGTCCCGCTTGTCGGGGTCGTCGTCGAGGGCGCCCACGGGCCGGTAGCGTCCACGTGGATCGCTGAGCATGGCCCGCAACAGCCCCTGCCCGGCGTCGCCGAGCCCGAACAGCAGCACGGGGTGGGAGGACCGGGCGTCGGGCCGCATGGCGAGGTCACGGCGGTGCCGGTAGGTGAACCGGGCGGTCAGCATGAACAGCAGCGCCAGGGCGCCGCCGACCAGCGGCGTGCTCGCCGGCACCGGTCGTACGCCGGCCGGCAGCAGCCCGATCAGCATGATCGCGGCCGTGGTGGCCGCCGTGCCCGCGACCCCCTGCACCTCCTGGAGGCTGCCCAGCGGGTGGCGTCCGGAGTAGATCCGGCGGACCGCCGCGACGGCGACGTGCACGACGGCGGCGAGGGCGCCGCAGGTGGCGGCTCGCGCGAGTTGGCCGGAGGCCAGGTCGAGTTCGTAACGGAACCAGACCGCTGCGGTGAACCCACCGACCCAGGCGGTGCTGTCGGTGGCGAGGAATCCGATGGTGCGGCGACGCGCCCTGGCCCGGTGTGAACTCTGTTCACCGAGTCGGGTGGCCTCTGTTTCGGGCGGCATCTGTGCTCCCTGTCCGTCTCCGAGGGCTTCCGCCGCAGGGCGGAAGGAGCTTTAGGGCTCTTTAGGTTGATACATGCCCGAACATAATTTTTGGCGGCTTTCGGGTTCGATGACCGATTTTTCGTCCGTGGGGCCGAGGGCTCGTCGGGTCAACGGGCGGGCACGCCCTTGACGACGACACCGTCCGGCACGTCCCGGACGACGCAGGCGCCCGCCCCGACGGTGCTGTCCCGGCCCACCCGCAGGCCCTGCAACACGGCCGCCGTCGTGCCGACCAGCACCCCCTCCGCCAGGTGGCAGTCGCCCGAGACGGCGGCCAGCGGATTGACCGAGACGAAGTCGGCGAGGGTGCAGTCGTGCCCCACCGTGGCGTTCTGGTTGAGGTGCACGTGCCGGCCGAGCGTGACGTTTGTGGTGACCCTGGCCCCGGCGAAGGCGACGAGGCCCGGGCCGTGCACCGTGTCCAGCCCGATCGTCGCCGCCGGATGCACGAGGCTCGCCGCCGGCGTGCCGTACGCCTCGACCCGGGCGGCGACCGCCCGCCGGACGCGCGGGTCGCCGATGCCGATGACGTGGTGCGCGTCCGGGGGCGCGTCGCGCAGCCAGGCGACGCCGCCGAGATAGGGCACGTCGAGCCGTTGCACCCGCTTCAGGTGCTCCTCGGAGGGCCGGTCGTCGACGAACCCGAGGAGGCGCCAGCGTGCTCGGCCGGCGGCGACGTCCATCGCCCGCGCGATCGTGAGGACCTCCCGGCCGTGCCCGCCGCAGCCGACGACCACCAGCGGGACCGTCACGCCGTCGACCCTCCCGTGCGGGCCGCCAGGAACTCGTCGACGGCGGCGAGGACGAGGCCGACCTGCCGCTCGTTCATCGCGCTGCCGCTGGGCAGGGCCAGCCCGTCGGCGAACAGCCGCTCGGCCACCCCGGTGACGAGGCACTCGGCGTCGGCGTACGCCGGTTGCAGGTGCATCGGCTTCCAGACGGGGCGGGTCTCGATGTCCCGCCCCGCCAGGTGGGCGGCCAGGTCGGCGGCCCGCCAGCCGGCCCGCTGCGGGTCGACCGCGATCGTGGTCAGCCAGCAGTTGGAGCCGGGGTCCTCCACGCCGAGCAGCCGCACACCGGGGATCGGGGCGAAGAGCTTGGCGTACTGGTCGCGCAGGTGCCGGCGCCGGGCGATCATCCCGTCCAGCCGGACGAGCTGGGCGCGGCCCAGCGCGGCGAGCAGGTTGCTCAGCCGGTAGTTGTAGCCCGTCTCGCGGTGCTCGTAGTGCGGCGTCGCCTCGCGGGCCTGGGTCGACAGGAACCGGGCCCGGGCCAGCAGGGCTGTGTCGTCGGAGACGAGCATCCCGCCGCCCGAGGTGGTCATGATCTTGTTGCCGTTGAAGGAGAGGATGCCCACCTGCCCGAAGGAGCCGGCGGGCCGGCCGTGATGGGTCGCGCCGAGGGCCTCCGCGGCGTCCTCGACGACCGGTACGCCCGCCGCCGCGCAGACCGGGGCCAGCGCGGTGTGGTCGGCGCAGCTGCCGAAGAGGTCGACGGGGACGACCGCGCCGACGCGCTGTCCCCGGAGGACGAGGGCCCGGATCAGCTCGTCCACGAGGGCCACGTCGAGGTTCCCGGAATGCGGGTCGCAGTCGACGAAGACCGGCCGGGCACCGGCGTAGCGGACCGCGTTCGCGCTCGCCACGAACGTCAGCGTCGGCACGATGACGGCGTCCCCGGGCCCGACTCCCACCCCGAGCAGCGCCAGGTGCAGCGCCGCCGTACCGGAACTCACCGCGACGGCCCCGCGGGTGCCCACCCGCGTGGCGACCTCGCGCTCGAACGCGTCGAGGTCCGGGCCGACGGGCGCGACCCAGCCGGACCGCAGGGCGGCGACGACGTACGACTCCTCCAGCGGCCCGACGTCGGGCGGGGACAGGTGGATGGTCCCGCTCATCGGCCACCTCCGGCGGGGACGGTGAGGGTGGTGTCCGGTGCCGGCACCGCGGGGGCGAGCGGGGGCGTGCCGAGGAACTCGGGCGCCGTGGCCGAGCCCGCCGCGGAGATCCCCTCGCGGCGCAGCACGGTGCGGACGGTCGCGGCGAGGATCGACAGGTCCAGCCGCAGGCTGCGGTGGTCGACGTACCAGACGTCCAGGTCCAGCTTCTCCTCCCAGCCCAGGCTGTTGCGGCCACGCACCTGGGCCAGCCCGGTGACGCCCGGCCTGACCTCGTGCCGGCGGGCCTGGGTGGGGGAGTAGCGCGGCAGGTACTCGGTGAGCAGGGGCCGGGGGCCGACCAGGCTCATGTCGCCGCGCAGCACGTTCCACAGCGTCGGCAGCTCGTCCAGGCTGGTGGAGCGCAGGAAGCGCCCCAGCGGCGTCAGCCGGTCCCCGTCGCGCACCCGTCCCCGCAGCGGATCCGGCGGCAGCATGGTGCGGAACTTGACCAGCTCGAACACCTGGCCGTGCCGTCCGACGCGGGGCTGCCGGAACAGCACCGGCCGACCGAGTCCCGCCGCCACCAGCACCGCCACGACGAGGACCAGTGGCGCGGTCAGTACGAGCAGCACCGCGGCCGCCAGCACGTCGATCGCCCGCTTCAGGGCCTCCGGTCGGGGCCGCTCAGCGAGGCTTCTTCCCGGCGTGTGCACGGAACCAGGCAAGGCTTCGACCTCCAGGGCAGAGTCGGACACCAGTCGACAAACACGTTCTAACAGGGGCGAACGCGCCAGTGGTGCGAAATCACGACACTCGCGCCGTTCCCGACAGGTCAACCGCGCAACGGCCCGTCAGGACGCGGCCCGGCGCCGAAGACGTGGCACCTCGGCCCGCCCGCGCCGGCAGTAGAGTGCTCGACGGTCCACGACGCGGGGAGAGCCGGTGCTGCATCTGAGGGTCATCGCGCCGAGCGAACAGTCCTCCACCGTGGCGGACCTGCTGGCCGCCGATCCCGGGGTGACCCACCTGGCGGTGCTCCCGGGCGCCGCCCGTCAACCGGCGGGCGACCTCATCCTCTGCGACGTGGTCCGGGAGAGCGCCGACGGCGTGCTGCACGCGCTACGGCAGCTCGGCGTGGAGGAGCGCGGCGCCATCTCGGCCCACGACGTCGAGCTGTCCATCTCCTCGGCGGCCGGCCGGGCGGCCGAGAAGGCGCCGGGCAGCGGGGCGGACGCGGTGGTCTGGGACGAGATCGCCGCCAAGACCGGCGAGCAGACCGAACTCTCCGCCACGTACCTCGTGCTGCTCACCGTCGCCATCATGCTCGCCGGCGTCGGCGTCCTGCTCGACCAGCCGATCCTCATCGTCGGCGCGATGGTGGTCGGCCCCGAGTTCGGCCCCCTGGCGGCGCTCTGCGTCGCGCTGCTGCGCCGCAACCTGCCGGTCATCGGCCGGTCGGTGCAGGCCCTGGTGGTCGGCTTCGTCACCGCGATGGTGGTCACCGTCCTCAGCACCTGGGGCCTGGACGCGGTGGGGCTGGTCGAGCGCGGGATGCTGGAGTCCGAACGCCCGCTGACCGACTTCATCTGGCGGCCCGACGCGCTGTCCTGGGTGGTCGGCCTGCTGGCAGGAGTCGCCGGCATGCTCTCCCTGACCTCGAAGAAGTCCGGCAGCCTGGTCGGCGTGCTGATCTCGGTGACCACCGTGCCGGCCGCCGCGAACGCGGCCGTCGCCGTCGCCTACGGCGTCTGGCACGAGGCGTCCGGCTCGGCGCTCCAACTGGTGATCAACCTCTGCGCGATCCTGCTCGCCGGCCTGGCCACGCTGCTGGTGCAGCAGGCGTGGTGGAGGCACCTGGGCCGGCGGCGCAGGCTCCGCCGGCCGGGCGGCGTCACCCGCTGACCCGCCCGGGCCGCCTGGCCCTCCGCGTGCCCAGCCCGGAGCGCCTGCCCCGCGCGCTGCTCCGAACGCCGCGCCCCGCTCAGGGCGTCGCGCCGCCCGTCTCCAACCGGCGCTCCAGCAGCGTGCGCAGCGGGAGCGACTCGCCGTCGCGACCGCCCGCGCCGACCACGAGCGGCGGCGGGCTGGGCTGCGGCTGCGCCCCGAACAGCAGCGCGCGCGGGCCGCCCGCCACGGTCAGCAGGTGGAACCGCCCGTCGACGTCAACGGCCCGGGTGCGGGCCCGGTCGACGTACCAGCCGCGCAGCCCGGTCCGGTAGCTGCCCCGCCCGTCGAGGCCCCGGGCCGTGAGCCGCTCCGTGGGCAGCCCGCGCCGGGTCGCCTCAGCGACGAACCAGGCGACGAGTTCCGCCGCCTCGGCGTGCTCCGCCGCCCGCCGACGCTCGTCGGCCGCCGCGTGCGCCCGCACCGCCCGCCGCTGCCGCTCCCGCCACTCCAGGCCGTCGCCCACATTCACGACCGCGACGGTACGCCCCGCCGCCCGCGCCGGAAAGCACCAGCGCGAGCCCACCCAGGCTGGTCCGGTCTGTCGGGGCGCGCCTCGGCACGCTCCAGCGCGCCTCACCCGCCGGTCCGGTCGGTCGACAAGCGCGCGCCGTCGGGCGCGGGTGGCCGGTGAGCCGGCGGGCGGATCGTCGAGGGCGACGCCGCGTGCGACCGCGTCAGGCGAGTCCGGCTCGGCGCAGCGCGTCCGCCATGGCGTCGTTCGCCGGCGCGGACCCCGCTCCGCCACGGCCCTGCCGTTGCGCCCCGCCCCGTCCGCCCTGCCCGGACTGACCAGCCTGCCCGCCCTGACCGCCGCGTCCGCCGCCACCCTGACCGCCGCGCGCGCCGCCCTGGGTGCCTTGTGCGCCCCGGTCACCGCGTCCACCGCCCTGGCCGGGCTGGCCGCCCCGCGAGGCGCCCCGGTCGCCGCGCGGCCCGCCCTGCCCGCCACGTTCGCGGCGCCCGCCGTCCTGGCCGCCGCGCCCGGCGCCCGCCTCCGCGTCGTCCTCCAGCCGGAGGGTGAGCGAGATCCGCTTGCGGGGCACGTCGACGTCGAGCACCTTGACCCGTACGACGTCGCCGGACTTGACCACCTCGCGCGGGTCCTTCACGAACGTCCGGGACATCGCCGAGACGTGCACCAGCCCGTCCTGGTGCACGCCGACGTCCACGAACGCGCCGAACGCGGCCACGTTGGTCACCACGCCCTCCAGCACCATGCCGGGCACGAGGTCGCTGATCTTCTCCACCCCCTCGACGAAGGTGGCGGTGCGGAACTCCGGCCGCGGGTCGCGGCCCGGCTTCTCCAGCTCGGCGAGGATGTCGGTGACGGTGGGCAGGCCGAAGGTGTCGTCGACGAAGTCGGTGGCCCGCAGCCCCCGCAGGATGGCGCTCCTGCCGATCAGCGACCGCAGGTCCTGCCCCGTCGTGGACAGGATCCGACGGACCACCGGGTACGCCTCGGGGTGCACGCTGGAGGAGTCCAGCGGGTCGTCGCCGCCCGGGATACGCAGGAAGCCGGCACACTGCTCGAAGGCCTTCGGCCCGAGCCGGGCGACCTTCTTCAGCTCCGACCGGGTGCGGAACGGACCGTTCGCGTCGCGGTGCAGCACGATGTTCTCCGCCAGCCCGGCGCCGATGCCCGAGACCCGGGTCAGCAGCGGCGCGGAGGCCGTGTTGACGTCGACGCCGACCGCGTTGACGCAGTCCTCGACCACCGCGTCCAGCGACCGGGAGAGCTTCACCTCCGACAGGTCGTGCTGGTACTGGCCGACCCCGATCGAGCGCGGGTCGATCTTCACCAGCTCGGCGAGCGGGTCCTGCAGGCGGCGCGCGATGGAGACCGCGCCGCGCAGCGAGACGTCCAGCCCGGGCAGCTCCTGGGAGGCGTACGCGGAGGCGGAGTAGACCGACGCGCCGGCCTCGGAGACCACCACCTTGGTGAGGTTCAGCTGCGGGTACCGCTTGATCAGCTCGCCGGCGAGCTTGTCGGTCTCCCGGCTGGCGGTGCCGTTGCCGATGGCGACCAGCTCGACGCCGTGCGCCCCGGCCAGCCGGGCGAGGGTCTCGATCGAGGCGTCCCACTGCCGGCGCGGCTCGTGCGGGTAGATCGTGTCGGTGGCGACCACCTTGCCGGTGGCGTCCACGACGGCGACCTTCACGCCGGTACGCAGGCCCGGGTCCAGCCCCATCGTGGGCCGGGTGCCGGCCGGTGCGGCGAGCAGCAGGTCCCGCAGGTTGGTGGCGAAGACCCGCACCGCCTCCTCCTCCGCCGCCTGCCACAGGCGCATCCGCAGGTCCGCCCCGAGGTGGATGAGGATCCGCGTACGCCAGGCCCAGCGCACCGTGTCGGCCAGCCACCGGTCCGCCGGCCGGCCCTTGTCGGTGATGCCGAACCGCCCGGCGATCGCCGCCTCGTAGCGGCTCGGCCCGGTGACCACCGCGTCGGCCTCGCCGGCCTCCTCGGGCTCCATGGTCAGGTCGAGCACGCCCTCCTTCTCGCCCCGGAACATGGCCAGGATCCGGTGCGAGGGCAGCTTCGGGTACGGCTCGGCGAAGTCGAAGTAGTCGGCGAACTTCGCGCCGGCCGACTCCTGCCCGTCGCGTACCCGGGAAACCAGCCGGCCCCGCGACCACATCTGCTCGCGCAGCGTGCCGATCAGGTCGGCGTCCTCGGCGAAGCGCTCGATGAGGATCGCGCGGGCGCCCTCCAGGGCGGCGGCGGCGTCGGCCACGCCCTTCTCCGCGTCCACGAAGCCGGCGGCGGCCTGGCGCGGGTCCTGACCCGGGTCGGCCAGCAGCGACTCGGCGAGCGGCTCCAGCCCGGCCTCGCGGGCGATCTGCGCCCGGGTGCGGCGCTTGGGCTTGTACGGCAGGTAGATGTCCTCCAGGCGGGACTTCGAGTCGGCCGCCATGATCTGCGCTTCCAGGGCCTCGTCGAGCTTGCCCTGGCTCCGGATCGACTCCAGCACCGCCGCGCGCCGCTCGTCCAGCTCGCGCAGGTAGCGCAGCCGCTCCTCCAAAGTGCGCAGCTGGGTGTCGTCGAGCAGGCCGGTGGCCTCCTTGCGGTAGCGGGCGATGAACGGCACGGTCGCACCGCCGTCGAGCAGCTCCACGGCCGCCCGTACCTGACGCTCGGCGACGCCGAGCTCGTCGGCGATCCGCTGATGAACAGAGAGGGTCACGATCTCGATCCGCCTTCGGTGTGGGTTCCGCCCTGCATTGTGCCGGCCCGCACCGACGGCCGTCGCCGCCCCCGGCCCGGCGAGCCGCCCCACCCCTCCCACCGCTGCCGGGGGTGTAAGGAAGGGCCCCTTCCTATCGTCTGCGGTAGAGGAAGGGGCCCTTCCTTACACCGCCTCGCCCGCGACGCCGCCCGCTGCGCTAGCGTGGCGATCATGGAACATCCCGTGGACCCGCGCGCCCGGCGGCTCTTCGGCGGCAGCGCCCGGGCGCTCGGCGACCTCGCCACCAGCCCGTTCCGGGCCGACCGCGACCGCATCGTGGCCTCGCCGTTCTTCGCCCGGCTCAACGGCGTGACCCAGGTGGTCAGCCCCGGCGGCTCCGGCCTGCTCGTGCACAACCGGTTGACCCACAGCCTCAAGGTGGCGCAGGTGGCGCGCGCCATCGCCGAGCGGCTCACCGCCGACGAGGCGCACCGCGACCTGCTGGAGAAGCTGGGCGGCTGCGACCCGGACGTGGTGGAGGCCGCCGCGCTCGCGCACGACCTCGGCCACCCGCCGTTCGGGCACCTGGGGGAGCGGGTGCTGGACCGGCTGGCCCGGCAGCGGCTCGGGTTGACCGACGGTTTCGAGGGCAACGCCCAGTCGTACCGGATCGTCACCAGCACCGAGATCCGCGGCGCGGCGACCACCGGCCTGGACCTCACGGCGGCGGTGCGGGCGGCGCTGCTGAAGTACCCGTGGACGCGGCTGGACCACCCCGACCCGCACCCCCGGCTGCTGGACCCGCCGCCGCGCGGCGCCACCCCGCCGCCGGACGACCCGGACAGCGGCTCGTCGAAGTTCGGGGCGTACCGGACCGAGCTCGGCGACCTGCGGCAGGCCCGGGAGCCGTTCGTGGGGCGCATCCCGGACTGGCAGCAGACCCCCGAGGCGTCGATCATGGACACCGCCGACGACGTCGCGTACGCGATCCACGACGTGGAGGACTTCTACCGGGTCGGGGTGCTCCAGCAGGGCGCGGTGGCCGCCGAGCTGATGGCCTGGCAGCGCGAGAGCGGGCACTTCCGGGCCATCACCGACGCGGCCCTGGCCGCCGCCGCCCGCCGGCCCGGCTCAGCGATCGAGCGGCTGCGCCGGCAACTGCACCGCAAGGACGCCTGGATCGCCGACGACGAGGCGTTCGCCGCCGCCGTCGAGCACGTCCGCGAGGAGTTGGTGGAGGGGCTGCTCGCCATGCCCTTCGACGGCTCCATCGAGGCGGAGCAGTACGTGGCCCGGTTCTCCGCCCGGTGGACGACCCGCTTCGTCGACGCGATCACCGTGGTCGAGCAGCCGGCGGTCCGCTCGGGTCACGTGCTGCTCGCCCCCGCGCAGTGGCACGAGGTGCAGGTGCTCAAGTTCGTCCACCACCGGTTCGTGCTGGCGCGGCCGGACCTGGCCCTGCACCAGCGCGGGCAGGCCCGGCTGCTGGGCACCCTGGTGGAGGCGCTGCTCGAGTGGCTGCTCGACCCCGAGGAGGAGTCCCGGCTGCCGCGCCGCCTGCACGACCTCGTGGAGCTGGCCGAGGCGGAGCTGCACCCGCGTACGCCGGACCGGATCGGCAAGGCCCGCGGGCGGGCGATCGTCGACTTCGTCGCCCAGCTCACCGACGGCCAGGCGGTCGCCATGCTGGACGCCCTGTCGGGCCGCTCCGGGGCGCTCTGGACCGACGCCTTCGTGCTCTGACCCGCATCCGTCGCGTCGCCCGACTGGTGTGAGAAAGGGACCCTTCCTCTACCTCAGGCGTTAACAGGGGGCCCTTCCTTACACCTCAGGCGACGGCCTGCCACCAGCCGTCGACCGCCGGCGGGTCGTCCACCACCACCCGCTCCCCGGGGCGGGGCACGGCCAGCCGTACGTCCCGGGCCTTCGCCTCGGCCCAGATCCGGTCCACCGGCTCGGACCACTCGTGCAGGGCGAGGTTGAACGTCGCCCAGTGCACCGGTACGAGCAGCCCGCCGCGCAGGTCGAGGTGGGCGGCGACGGCCTCCTCGGGGAACATGTGGATGCTCGGCCAGGCCCGGTCGTACGCCCCGATCTGCATCAGCGTGACGTCGAACGGCCCGTGCCGCTCGCCGATCTCGGCGTAGCCGTCGAAGTAGCCGGAGTCGCCGGTGTAGAAGACCTTGCGGTGCGCGCCGGCGACCACCCAGGAACTCCAGAGCGTCCCGTCGCGGCGCAGCCCCCGGCCGGAGAAGTGCTGCGCGGCGGTGGCGGTGATCTCCAGCCCCGCCACCCGGTGGCTCTCCTCCCAGTCCAGCTCGACGATCCGCCCGGCCGGTACGCCCCAGCGGTCCAGGTGCGCGCCCACGCCCAGGGGCACCAGGAACGGCGCCGACTGCAGGGCGGTCAGCGCCTGGACGGTCGCCATGTCGAGGTGGTCGTAGTGGTCGTGCGAGATCAGGATCGCGTCGACCGGGGGCAGTTCGTCGAGGCGTACCGGTGGCTGGTGCAGGCGGCGCGGGCCGACCAGGCTCGACGGGGAGCACCGGTCGCTCCACACCGGGTCGAGCAGCACCCGGCGACCCTCGATCTCGAGCAGCGCGGAGGCGTGGCCGTACCAGACGACGTTCAGCTCACGCCCCGCGTCGCCGGCCGGGGCGGCGCCCGGGCGCGACAGCGGCACGGCGACGCTCGGCCGGCGCTTCTGCTTGCCGAAGATCAGCTCACGGACCAGGTTGCGGTCGGGGTTGCCGGCCATCGACCGGGAGCCGCCCGGGTTGCGGAAGACGCCGTCGTGGAACCGGGGCGAGCGGGCGGCCCGCTCCGCGCGGGCACCGGTGAGCCGGCCGCCGAGCGCCGCCGGCACGTCCCGGGCCACCCACGCGAGCCCGGCGAGCGCGGCCAACCCGGCGGCCCCGCGCAGCCGCCGCCCGAGCCGGCGGTCGCCGCCGGCGCCTTCCCCTTGTGCCCCCATCGCAAGTCCCTCCGCCGTGCCCCGTCGTACACGGTAGCCGGGCCGCCGCGCGACCGCCGGGCGGTCGGCCGGGCGCCGGGGGCGGTCCGGCCGGACCGCCCCCGGGCGGCGGACCCCGGCGGGCGGTCGCGGCGCGCCGGTGGCCCCGACGGCGGTCGCGGCGGTTCAGCCGCCGTTGCTGGGTCGCTGCACGGCCGGGCGGTGGACGAGGCCGGTGCCGACGAGGTTGTCGACCGCGGCGAGGAAGTGCCGGCCCATCCGGGCCCGGGCCGCGACGGCGGGGTGCGTCGCGCCGAAGTTGTCGGCGCCGGCCTGGCCGTCCGCGAAGAGGGCGTACGTCAGCACGGGCGCGCCGGCCTTGTCGAAGATCACGCCGGCCTCGTGCCGGGCGTCGGCGAACCAGCCCGCCTTGGTGGCGACCCGGGCCCGCTCGGCGGAGGACATGACCCGCCGCACCCCGTCGGTGTAGGCGACCGGCGCCCGCAGCAGCCGGAGCACCAGCGCCGTGGAGGTCGGCGCGAGCAGCGTGCCCGCCACCAGCGCGCGCAGCAGGTCGTGGGTCTCCCGGGGGGTGCTGGTGCCGAGGAAGAACCGGTAGGGGTTGGCGACCGGCTGCACCTGGGTGTTCGGGAAGCCCTTGCCGCGCAGGATCTCGTTGAGCTCGGCGGCCGGGCAGACCGACCCGCACAGCCGTACCGCCGTGTCGTCGGAGACGGTCAGCAGGTTGGCCAGCACGTGCCCGAGCGTGACGGAGCTCGGGTACGCCCCGTCGAGGCTGAAGATGCCGTCACCGCCGGGCACCACGATCGCCTCGGTCACCTCGATGCGCTGGTCGAGCGTGAGCAGCCCCCGGTCGACCTTGTCGAGCACCGCCACCGCCACCGCGATCTTGTTGACGCTGTACGCCTCGATCCGCCGGTCGGGCTCGTCGGCGACCGGCACCAGGAGCGGGCCCGCTGGGTCCACGACGCTGACGTACGCCTGCCAGTTGCCGCCCGCGTGCGCGCTCTCGCCCTGGTAGCTCGTGGTCACCCGGTGCGCGGCCTGCCGTGGCGTCGCCGGCGCCGGCCCGGCCACGCCACGGCCGGCGGTCGCCGGGGCGGCCGCGGCCGGGGACGCGGCGCCCAGCACCGTCCCGGCGGTGGCCACCGTGCCCAGTCCCAGCGCGGTCCTGCGGTTCACCCGGATAGTCAATCGTCTCTCCCGTCGTGGTGGGCCGGCCCACCACCCTAGGCGAAACGATCGACGCCGGTGATCCCGCGCGGGGTTCACGGCAGCCGACGCCGGACGGCCGCCACGACCGGGCCGGGCAGTTCCCCGACGGCCCGCGCCACCCGCCCGAGGTCGGGCCGCCAGCCGCCGCGTACCGACGCGGCGGCCGGGTCCGGCGCGAACACCGTGCCGTCGTGCGGCGCGACCGGCCGGTCGGTCAGCCCGAGTAGCCGCATCAACGGCCCGACGAGGGCGTCGTAGACGCCCGGCAGCAGGGTGAAGCCGACCCGCATGACCACGTTGACCCGGCCCACCGACACCTCCCGGCGGGGCCGGTCGGCGCAGTCCACGATGGCCCGCGCCACCCGCTCGGGGGTGGTGATCGGCGGCGGGGGCCGGCCGGTCCGGCCGAGGTAGTTCGCGGCCCGCTGGTAGACCGGGGTGTCCACACTGCCCGGGTTGACGATGCAGACGTGCACCCCGGGGGTCTCCCGGGCCTCCTGCTGCAACGTGCGGGTCAGCCCCTGCAACCCCCACTTGCTCGCCACGTAGCCGCTCATGTAGGGCGCGGTGATGTGGCCCAGCACCGATCCGGTGAGGATCAGCGTGCCCCCGCCGTCCGCCCGGAAGCGGCGCAGCGCCACCCGGGCGACCGCGGCGGCGGCGAGCAGGTCGGTGCGCACCACCTGCTCGAAGACCCGCTCCGGGGTCTCCTCGAACCGGCCGTACGCCATCACCGCCGCCGTGTGCACCCAGACGTCGATGCCGCCGAACCGGTCGAGGGTCGCGTCGGCGAGCGCGGCCAGGGCGCCGTCGGCGGTGACGTCGGTGGGCACCTCGAGCACCTGCGCGCCCGCGGCCCGGCACTCGTCGCGGACCGTGGCGAGGGCGACGGGGGAGCGGGCGGCGAGCACGAGCCGGTCCCCGCGCGCCGCGAAGGCCCGGGCCGCCGCCCGGCCGATCCCGCTGGTCGCGCCGGTCACGACCACCGTCCGGGTCACGGTGCCAGCACGACCTTGACGCAGCCGTCCTCCTTCTTCTGGAACATCTCGTACGCCTCCGGCGCCTCCACCAACGGCACCCGGTGGGTACGCAGGTCCATCACGCCCAGCGGGTCGTCGTCGCCGGAGAGCAGCGGGATGATCTCGTCGGTCCACCGGCGCACGTGGCACTGCCCCATCCGCAGCTGGACGCCCCGGTCGAACATCTCCATCAGGGGCATCGGGTCGACCTCGCCGCCGTAGACGCCGGAGACGGAGACCGTGCCGCCCCTGCGGACGGCCTTGATCGCGGCCTTGAGTACGACCAGGCGGTCGACACCCACCTTGTCGGTCATGGCCTGGGCGAGCTTGTCGGGCAGCAGCCCGGCGGCGGTCTGGGCGAGCTTGCCGAGGGGCGCGCCGTGGGCCTCCATGCCCACCGCGTCGATGACGGCGTCGGGGCCGCGCCCGTCGACGAGGTCGATCAGCGCGCCGGGCACGTCGTCCAGCTCGCTGACGTCGAGCACCTCGATGCCGTGCCGGCGGGCCATCGCCAACCGCTCCGGCACCAGGTCCAGCCCGATGACCCGGTCCGCGCCGAGGTGCCGGCCGATGCGGGCGCAGAACTGACCGACCGGCCCGAGCCCGAAGACGGCGAGGGTGCCGCCGCGCGGGGTGTCGGCGTACTTCACCGCCTGCCAGGCGGTCGGCAGGATGTCGGACAGGTAGAGCCAGCGCTCGTCGGGCCCGGTGTCGGGCACCGTGATCGGGCCGAACTGGGCGTGCGGCACCCGCAGGTACTCCGCCTGCCCACCGGGCACCGAGCCGTAGAGCGACGTGTAGCCGAACAGCGCGGCGCCCTTGCCCTCGGCGGTGACCTGGGTGGTCTCGCACTGCGCGTACAGCTGCCGGTCGCACATCCAGCAGGAGCCGCAGGAGATGTTGAACGGCACCACCACCCGGTCGCCCGGCTTGAGCCGGGTCACCCCCGGGCCCACCTCCTCGACGATGCCCATCGGCTCGTGGCCGAGGACGTCGCCGGGCTTCAGGTACGGCCCGAGCACCTCGTACAGGTGCAGGTCGGAGCCGCAGATCGCGGTCGAGGTGATCCGGACGACGGCGTCGGTCGGCTCCTCGATCCGCGGATCGGGCACCTCCTCCACCCGTACGTCCCGCTTGCCCTGCCAGGTCAGTGCCTTCATGTCCCGTCGTCCCTCCTCGTGCCGTCCCCGGGGTTGCTACCCGCCCCCGACGACTTGAACCGGCGGCCCACCCGGCGGCGGTCACGTGGTCGTACCGCGCGCTGGGGCCGCGCTGCGCCCTCCGCCCGGCCCGCGAGGCCCGTCGACCCCTCCGGGGCGAACCAAGTCGTGTCGCGTGGGCGCTGTCGAGCTGCCCCGTGGCGTGGGGCAGCCCGTTCCGTGGCGCAGGCGGTGCGTCGGTCGGGGAACCGCCCGGCGGGATGGGCGGGCGGGACGGGCGGGAACCGAAACATGGCGGGCGCGGACCGCGACCCGTGGAGAGAGCGGCTGGCCGGTGACGGACGGCGTCGCGGGGACCGGCGAGGGCAGGCGGGCGTGGGATGCGGGGAGCGTGCGGGTGCCGTCGGTACGGGGGACATCCGCTCGCCACGTCGCGCTCGCCGCCGCTGGCGGTTGGTCTCATGGACGGGGCAGCTCGACAGGGGCCGTCGAGGGACGCCACCCGGGGCGCGGCGGGGCCGACAGGGCGTACACCGGCTGACGGGGCCGCTACCGGAACGCGCGCGGGCCGCCACACCCGCGGGGCCGCTACCGGAACGCGGGCGGGCCGCCACACCCGTGGGGGTGCGGCGGCCCGCCCGTCCGGTCCGACCGGGTGCCGTCAGGAACCGGGGGTGTTGTCGCCTCGCTTCGAGGTCGCCATCAGGAAGTCGCGGTTGAGCCGGCCGATGGTGTTCAGCGGGATGCCCTTCGGGCAGACCACGGTGCACTCACCGGCGTTGGTGCAGCCGCCGAAGCCGGCCTCGTCGTGCGCGTCGACCATGCCGATCACCCGGGTGTAGCGCTCCGGCTGGCCCTGCGGCAGCAGCGAGAGCTGGGTGACCTTCGCGGCGGTGAAGAGCATGGCGGAGCCGTTCGGGCAGGCCGCCACGCAGGCGCCGCAGCCGATGCACTCCGCCGCCTCGAACGCGGCGTCCGCGTTGGCCTTGGCGACCGGGGTCGAGTGCGCCTCGGGGGCGCTGCCGGTCGGCGCGGTGATGTAGCCGCCGGCCGCGATGATCTTGTCGAAGGCGCCCCGGTTGACCACCAGGTCCTTGATGACCGGGAAGGCCCGGGCCCGCCACGGCTCGATGTCGATCGTCTCGCCGTCGGAGAACTGCCGCATGTGCAGCTGGCAGGCGGTGGTGCCGCGCTGCGGCCCGTGCGCGTCGCCGTTGATCATCAGGCCGCACATGCCGCAGATGCCCTCGCGGCAGTCGTGGTCGAACGCCACCGGCTCCTCGCCGGCGAGGATCAGCCGCTCGTTGAGGACGTCGAGCATCTCCAGGAACGACATGTCCGGGGAGACGTCGTCGACCTTGTAGGTCACCATCCGACCCTTGTCCTCGGGGCCGGACTGGCGCCAGATGCGCAGGGTCAGGTTCACTTGTAGCTCCGCTGCGTGGGGTGGACGTATTCGAAGTTCAGGTCTTCCTTGTGCAGCACCGAGGGCTCGCCGGTGGCGGTGAACTCCCAGGCAGCCACGTACGCGAAGCGGTCGTCGTCGCGCTCCGCCTCACCGTCGGGCGTCTGGTGCTCGGCCCGGAAGTGACCGCCGCAGGACTCCTCGCGGTGCAGGGCGTCGATGCACATCAGCTCCGCCAGCTCGAAGAAGTCGGCCACCCGGCCGGCCTTCTCCAGCGACTGGTTGAGCCCCTCGCCGGTGCCCGGCACCCGGACCCGCTGCCAGAACTGCTCGCGCAGGGCACGGATCTCGTCGATCGCCTTGCGCAGCCCGGCCTCGCTGCGCTCCATGCCGCAGTGCTCCCACATGATCTGGCCCAGCTCGCGGTGGAACGAGTCCACGGTCCGGTCGCCGTCGACGGCCAGCAGCCGCTGGATCCGGTCCTCGACGTCGGCGCGGGCCTGCACGGCCGCCGGGTGCGTGGCGTCGACCTTCTCGAACGGGCCGGACGCCAGGTAGTGGGCGACGGTGTTGGGCAGCACGAAGTAGCCGTCGGCCAGGCCCTGCATGAGCGCCGAGGCGCCGAGCCGGTTCGCGCCGTGGTCGGAGAAGTTGGCCTCGCCGATCACGAACAGGCCCGGGATGGAGGACTGGAGGTCGTAGTCGACCCAGAGGCCGCCCATCGTGTAATGCACGGCGGGGTAGATCCGCATCGGCACCTCGTACGGGTCCTCGCCGGTGATCCGCTCGTACATCTCGAAGAGGTTGCCGTACTTGGCCTCGATGGCCTTGCGGCCGAGCCGGTCGATCGCGTCGGAGAAGTCGAGGTAGACGCCGAGCCCCGTCTGGCCGACGCCGCGCCCCTCGTCGCAGACGTTCTTGGCGGCGCGCGAGGCGATGTCGCGGGGGACCAGGTTGCCGAAGGAGGGGTAGATCCGCTCCAGGTAGTAGTCCCGCTCGTCCTCGGGGATCTCCCGCGGGCTGCGGGTGTCGCCCTTGGTCCTGGGCACCCAGACCCGGCCGTCGTTGCGCAGCGACTCGCTCATCAGGGTCAGCTTCGACTGGTGGTCGCCGGAGACCGGGATGCAGGTCGGGTGGATCTGCGTGTAGCAGGGGTTGGCGAAGTACGCGCCCTTGCGGTGGGCCCGCCAGGTGGCGGTGACGTTGCAGCCCTTGGCGTTGGTGGAGAGGTAGAAGACGTTGCCGTAGCCGCCGGAGGCGAGCACGACCGCGTCCGCGAACTCGGTGGTGATCTCGCCGGTGACCATGTCCCGGACCACGATGCCGCGGGCCTTGCCGTCGACGACGATCAGCTCCAGCATCTCGTGCCGGGTGTTCATCTCCACGTTGCCGAGGCCGATCTGCCGCTCCAGCGCCTGGTACGCGCCGAGCAGCAGCTGCTGGCCCGTCTGGCCCCGGGCGTAGAAGGTGCGCTGCACCTGCGCGCCGCCGAAGGAGCGGGTGTCCAGCAGGCCGCCGTACTCGCGGGCGAACGGGACGCCCTGGGCGACGCACTGGTCGATGATGTTGACCGAGACCTCGGCCAGCCGGTGCACGTTCGACTCCCGGGAGCGGAAGTCGCCGCCCTTGACGGTGTCGTAGAAGAGCCGGTGCACCGAGTCGCCGTCGTTGCGGTAGTTCTTGGCGGCGTTGATGCCGCCCTGCGCCGCGATGGAGTGCGCCCGGCGCGGGCTGTCCTGGTAGCAGTAGGTCTTGACCCGGTAGCCCTGCTCGCCCAGCGTGGCGGCGGCCGAGCCGCCGGCCAGGCCGGTGCCGACCACGATCACGGTCATCTTGCGGCGGTTGGCCGGGTTGACCAGCTTGGCCTCGAAGCGGCGGCGTTCCCAGCGGGTCTCGATGGGGCCGTCGGGGGCCTTGGTGTCGGCGATCGGGTCGCCCTCGGTGTAGAGATCCATGTCAGGACACCAATCCGGTGAGTACGGCGAACGGGACCGCCAGGTAGCCGGCACAGAGCACGACGGCGAAACCCAGCGCCACGGCTCGGGCCCGCCGCTCGCCGCGCGGGCTCTGCTGGCCGAGGCTGCGCAGCGCGCTGAACAGGCCGTGCCGCAGGTGGAAGCCGAGGGTGACGACCGCCAGGGTGTAGAAGAGCGTCACGTACCAGCGCTCCGGGGCGAAGTCGGCCACCACGTTGGCGTACGGCCGGCTCGGGTCGCCGACCGGGTTCAGCGTGCCGGTGGTGAGGTCCAGGATGTGGTAGATCACGAAGAGCAGGATGATCACGCCGCCCCAGCGCATGGTGCGGGCCGCGTAGCTGCCCTGGACCTTCTTGCGGTGCGCGTACTGCACCGGGCGGGCGGCGCGGGCGCGCACGGCGAGGGCGGTCGCGGCCCAGATGTGGCCGACCGCCGCCACGACCAGGCCGATCCGCATGATCCACAGGAACCACACGCCCGGCAGCAGCGGGGTGCCGATCTCGCGCAGCCAGTGCGCGTAGTGGTCGAACGAGGTCGCCCCCGTGAAGATCTTCAGGTTGCCGAGCATGTGCGCGATCAGGAATGACACCAGGATGATGCCCGTCACCGCCATGACGGCCTTCAGGCCGACGCTGGAGCGGATGGGCGACCGAGTTCTCGTGACTACCACGCGATCGACGCTAGGAGCACTTGATTCAGTCGTCCAATGCATCGACCTCGCAGTCTTGATAGCTATAGGCTATGTAGATGCAGCTCCATCAGCTGAAGTACTTCGTTGCGGTGGCCGAAGTACGACATTTCACCCAAGCCGCCGACATCGTGGGCATCACCCAGCCTTCGTTGAGTAAGCAAGTTCACGCCCTGGAGGACGGCCTCGGCGCCCCGCTGTTCGAGCGGGTAAGGGGCAACATCACGCTCACCGCGGCCGGTGAGGTGCTGCTGCCGCTGGCCAAGCGGATCCTCGCCGACGTCGACACCGCGACCCGCGAGGTGCAGGAGCTGGTCGGCCTGCGCCGCGGCCGGGTCCGGCTCGGCGCCACCCCCAGCCTCGCCACCTCGCTCGCCCCGCCCGTGCTGCGCCGCTTCCGCGACGCCCACCCCACCATCGACCTGCGGGTGGAGGAGAGCGGCTCGCAGGACCTGGTCCGCGGCCTGCTCCGCGGCGACCTCGACCTGGCACTGATCATCATGCCGGCCCAGGGCACCGACCCCGGGCTGCGCGCCGACCCCATCCTGCGGGAGAGCCTGGTGGTCGCCTCCGTCGAGGAGCTGTCGGTGACCCCGGAGACCGGTCAGCTGCGCGTCGCCGACCTGCGCGACCAGCCGATGGTGATGTTCCGGGAGGGCTACGACCTGCGCGACGCCACCCTCCAGGCCTGCCGGGAGGCCGGCTTCGAGCCGACCATCGCCGTCGACGGCGGCGAGATGGACGCGGTGCTGAGCTTCGTCGAGGCCGGGCTGGGCGTCGCGCTGGTCCCCGGCATCGTGGTGGCCCGACGCCCCGGCGTGCGCGTCACCCGGCTGGCCCCACCCGGCGTCCGGCGGACCATCGCGGTCGCCCGGCGCCGCGACGTGGTGCCCACCCACGCCGGCCGGGAGCTGCGCCGGATACTGCTGGACTACGTCCGCGACGCCACCACCGGCGGGGACCTGCCGCCGGGCGTCGAGCCCCTCTGACCCCGCCGCCCGCGCGCCCGGCCGCAGTGGTCCCACGCCGCCGGACCGCGCCGGTCCCAGGCCGCGCGGCCAAACCGGTTCCACGCCGCCCGGACCGCGCCGGTCCCAGGCCGCCGGACCGCGCCGGCCGACGCCGCCAGGTGCGCACGACGGAAGACGACCGGCCCCCGCCGGCCTGCCTACGCTGCCCGCATGGCAACGGGCAGCGCCGTGGTGATCGGCGCGAGCATGGGCGGGCTGCTGACCGCCTGCGCACTCACCGAGGCGTACGAGCGGGTCACCCTCGTGGACCGTGACCTGCTGCCCGAGCAGGCGGAGAGCCGCCGGGGCGTACCGCAGGGGCGGCAGTTGCACGTCCTGCTGACCCGGGGCCGGCAGGCGTTCGAGGAGCTGCTGCCCGGGATCTCGGCGGAGCTGAGCGCGCGGGGCGTGCCCACGGTCGACCTGCACGAGCAGGTCCACTGGTACAACAACGGCCACCGGATGCGGCGCGCGCCGTCCCCGCTGTTCGCCCTCGGGGTCAGCCGGCCGCTGCTGGAGCAGGTCGTCCGGGAGCGGGTCGCCGCCCTGCCCGGGGTGCGGATCGTGGCGGGCTGCGAGGTGGAGGGGCTGACCACCACCCTCGACCGGGGACGGGTCACCGGCGTACGGCTGCGCCCCCGCGACGGGGACCCGACCACCGTCGCCGCCGACCTCGTCGTCGACGCCGGCGGCCGGGGCACCCGCAGCCCGGTGTGGCTGGCCGAGCTGGGCTACCGGCCGGCGCCGGAGGAGCGGGTCAAGGTCGGCGTCACCTACCTCACCCGCACCTACCGGCGGGAGCCGCACCACCTGGAGGGGCTGCTCGGCGCGCTCACCAACGCCGTGCCCGGCCAGCCCCGGGGCGGCATCGTCGCCGTGCAGGAGCAGGGCCGGTTCGCGGTGGCGCTCAGCGGCATGCTCGGCGAGGAGCCGCCGGCCGACGACGAGGGGATGACCGCCTTCGCCGAGACCCTCGCCGCCCCGCAGATCGCCGACCTGCTGCGTACGGCGCGGCCGGAGAGCCCGCCGGCGACGATGAAGTTCCCGGCCAGCGTGCGGCGGCGCTACGAGCGGCTGCGCCGCTTCCCGGCCGGCTACCTGGTGGTGGCCGACGCCGTGTGCAGCTTCAACCCGGTCTACGGGCAGGGCATGACGGTGGCCGCGCTGGAGGCCCTGCTGCTGCGCCGACTGCTGCGACGGCCGTCCGACCGGCTCGCCCGGCGGTTCTTCCGGGGCGCGGCCCGGCTGATCGACGGGCCGTGGTCCATCGCGGTCGGCACCGACCTGCGCTTCCCCGAGGTGCCCGGCCGCCGCTCGCCGCGGGTACGCCTGGTCAACGCGTACGTGGGCCGGCTGCACGCGGCGGCGACCCGGGACCCGGCGCTGGGCGCGGCGTTCCTGCGGGTGGTGAACCTCGTCGACCCGCCGACGCGGCTGCTCTCCCCGCCGGTGCTGTTGCGGGTGCTGCGCGGGTCGTCCTACCTGCCCTCGGCCTCGTCCATCGCCCGGTAGATCCGCTGCTCCGACACCGGGTACGGGGTGCCCAGCGCCTGGGCGAAGACGTTCACCCGCAGCTCCTCGACCATCCAGCGGATCTGCCGGACGGCCGTCGACTGCCGGCGCCCTGGCGGCAGCGCGGCGAGCATCTCCTGGTACTCCTTCTGCACCACCGCGACCCGGTCCTGCTGCTGCTTGTCGCGCTGCGGGTTGCCCGGCAGCCGGTCCAGCCGCCGTTCGATCGCGGTGAGGTAGCGCAGCAGGTCGGGCAGGCGCGCGTACCCGGTCTCGGTGACGAAGCCCTTGTGCACCAGGCCGTTGAGCTGGGCCCGGATGTCGGCCAGCGCGGCCACCACCGCCAGGTTCCGCGTGGCACCGAGGCGCTGCTCGACCGCGTACGCGGCGGCGAGCACCCGGCGCACCCGGTCCATGATCTCGACCACGGTGTCCACCAGGTCGGCCCGGACCTTGTCCCGCAGGGCGGCGAAGCCCTCGGCGTCCCAGGCCGGGCCGCCCGCGTCGCCGATCAGCTTGTCGATGGCCGCCCCGGCCGCGTCGGAGATCAGCTCCTGCACGCCGCCGTGCGGGTTGCGGCTCAGCGCCAGCTTTGCCTCGTTGGACAGCCGCCCCTGGAGGAACTTGGCCGGCGACGGCACGGTCAGCCGGAGCAGCCGCCGCGTGCCCGCCCAGTGCGCGGCCTCCTGCTCGGCGGGCGAGTCGAAGACCTTCACCCCGACCGTGTCGCCCTCGTCGACCAGGGCCGGGTACGCGGTCACCGCGTAGCCGGAACGGACCTGCTCGATGGTGCGAGGAAGATCGTCGATGCTCCACTCGCGCAGCCCGGTACGGGCGACGTCGGGTGCGGCGGCGGCCACGACCTGGCGTACCTCCGCCTTGAGCTGGCGTTGCAGGGTCGGCAGGTCCTTGCCCTCGGCGACGGGCTTGTTCTCCTCGTCGAGCACCCGGAAGCGGACCCGCAGGTGCGGCGGCAGCTTCTCCGGCTCCCACGCGTCCCGGGGCACGGTGACGCCGGTCATCCGGCGCAGCTGCCGGGTCAGCGCGTCCAGCAGCGGCTCCTCGCCGGCGGGCATCGCGGCCAGCGCCGCGCGGGCGTAGTCCGGCACCGGGACGAAGTTGCGGCGCACCGCCTTGGGCAGCGAGCGGATCAGCGCGATCACCAACTCCTCGCGCAGCCCGGGGACCTGCCAGTCGAAGCTCTCCGCCGGCACCTGGTTGAGCAGGGGCAGCGGGATGTCGACGGTCACGCCGTCGGTCGGGGTGCCCGGCTCGAACCGGTAGGTCAGCGGCAGGGTCACCCCGTCGGCGGACCACTCGTCGGGGTAGTCGGCCTCGTCCACGCCGGTGCGGCCGGCGTTGACCAGCAGCTCCCGGGTGAAGGTGAGCAGGTCGGGCTGCTCCCGGCGGGTCTTCTTCCACCAGGCGTCGAAGTGCCGCCCGGAGACCACGTCGGCCGGGACGCGCGCGTCGTAGAAGTCGAAGACGGTCTGGTCGTCGACGAGGATGTCGCGGCGCCGGGCGCGGTGCTCCAGCTCCTCGATCTCCGCCAGCAGCCGTTGGTTGTCGGCCCAGAAGTGGTGGTGGGTCTGCCAGTCGCCCTCGACGAGGGCGTGCCGGATGAACAGCTCCCGGGACAGCGCCGGGTCGATCCGGCCGAAGTTGACCTTGCGTGAGGTGACCAGCGGGACGCCGTAGAGGGTCACCTTCTCGTAGGCCATCACGGCCGCCTGCTTCTTCTCCCAGTGCGGCTCGCTGTAGCTGCGCTTGACCAGGTGCTGGGCCAGCGGTTCGACCCACTCGGGTTCGACCCGGCCGGCGACCCGGCCCCAGAGGCGGGAGGTCTCCACCAGCTCGGCCGCCATCACCCAGCGCGGCGGCTTCTTGAACAGCGCCGAGCCGGGGAAGAGCGCGAACTTGGCGCCCCGGGCGCCCAGGTACTCGTGCTTCTGCGCGTCCTTGAGCCCGACGTGCGACAGCAGCCCGGCCAGCAGCGACTGGTGCACCTTCGGGGTGTCGATCTCCTCCGGCAGGTCCGCGCCGCCCCGGCGCCCGCCGCCGTCGCGCGTCGGTCGCCCTTCTTCGGGCGTACGCAGCACCTGGCGCAACTGGCTGACGATGTCCTGCCACTCGCGTACCCGCAGGTAGTTGAGGTATTCGGCCTTGCACATCCGCCGGAACGCGCTGGACGACAGTTCGCGCTGCTGCTCGCGCAGGTGCCGCCACAGGTTGAGCAGCGACACGAAGTCCGACTCCCGGTCGGTGAACCGGGCGTGCGCCTGGTCGGCCTGGGCCTGCTTGTCGGCGGGCCGCTCGCGGGGGTCCTGGATGGACAGCGCGGCGGCGATCACCATCACCTCGGTGGCGCAGCCGTTGCGCTCGCCCTCGACGACCATCCGGGCCAGCCGTGGGTCGACAGGCAGCTGCGCCAGCCGCCGGCCCAGCGGGGTGAGCCGCTTCGCCGGGTCGGCCTCGGCCGGGTCCAGCGCGCCGAGCTCGTGCAGCAGGTTGACGCCGTCGGCGACGTTGCGCCGGTCCGGCGGGTCGATGAACGGGAACGCGGCGATGTCGCCGAGCCCGATGGAGGTCATCTGGAGGATGACCGAGGCGAGGTTGGTGCGCAGGATCTCCGGGTCGGTGAACTCCGGGCGGGACAGGAAGTCCTGCTCGTCGTAGAGGCGGATGCAGATGCCGTCCGAGGTGCGTCCGCAGCGCCCCTTGCGCTGGTTGGCCGACGCCTGCGAGACCGGCTCGATCGGCAGCCGCTGCACCTTGAGCCGGCTGCTGTAGCGGGAGATGCGGGCCGCGCCCGGGTCCACCACGTACTTGATGCCGGGCACGGTGAGCGAGGTCTCCGCGACGTTGGTGGCGAGCACCACCCGGCGCCCGGCGTGCGGGGCGAAGACCCGGTGCTGCTCGGCGGTGGAGAGCCGGGCGTACAGCGGCAGGATCTCGGTGCCGCGCAGCGCCGGCTTCTTCTCCACCAGCTTGCCCAGCGCGTCCGCGGTGTCGCGGATCTCCCGCTCGCCGCTGAGGAAGACCAGGACGTCGCCGGGGCCCTCGGCGGCCAGTTCCTCGACGGCGTCGCCGATCGCCTGGACCTGGTCGCGGACGTTCTCCTCGTCCTCCCCGTCGTCCTCGCCCTCGGCTACCTCGACCAGCGGCCGGTAACGCACCTCGACCGGGTACGTGCGCCCGGAGACCTCGACCACCGGCGCCGGTACGCCGTCGGGCTCGTCGGCGGTGGGCGGTCCGGCGAAGTGCCGGGCGAACCGCTCGGTCTCGATGGTCGCCGAGGTGATGATCACCTTGAGGTCGGGCCGGCGGGGAAGGAGCTGCCGGAGGTAGCCGAGGATGAAGTCGATGTTGAGGCTGCGCTCGTGCGCCTCGTCGATGATCAGCGTGTCGTACTGGCGCAGCATCCGGTCGGTCTGCAACTCGGCGAGCAGGATGCCGTCGGTCATCAGCTTGACCAGGCTGCGGTCGCTCACCTGGTCGGCGAAGCGCACCTTGTAGCCGACCACGTCGCCCAGCTCGGTGCCGAGTTCCTCGGCGATCCGGTCCGCCACCGTACGCGCGGCCAGCCGGCGCGGCTGGGTGTGCCCGATCAGCCCGGTGATCCCGCGCCCCAGCTCCAGGCAGATCTTCGGCAGCTGGGTGGTCTTGCCGGAGCCGGTCTCGCCGGCCACGATCACCACCTGGTGGTCGCGGATCGCGGCGGCGATGTCGTCCTTGCGTTCGCTCACCGGCAGCTGGGCCGGATAGGTGACCACCGGCACGGCGGCCCGCCGGCCCGCCAGCACCGCCTCGGCCCGCGCCACGTCGGCGGCGATCTCGTCGAGCGCCGACTCCCGGCGCTGCGGGTCGCGCAGCCGGCGCACCCCGTCCAGGCGCCGTTGCAGGCGGCGCTGGTCGCGGAACATCAGGGGACGGAGGCGGCGGTGCAGCTCGCGGACGGGGTCGGTCGCGGCGGGTGCGGCTGGATTCTGCATGTCGTCGCCAAGGATAGGCAGCCGACGGCCGGACCGCCCCCGGGTTACCGCCGCCCCGCCCCGGTCCGCCCGCGCGCACGCCTCTCAGCGGCGCCCGTCAGGGCAAGCGCGGCGGTGCCGCCTCGGACTAGAGTGGGGCGCCGACCGACCTTGGCCACGGGGGATGGGATGACGATGCGGGACACCGACCGGGCCCTGGTGCAGGCCGCCACGGCGGTCGCCAAGCTGCGCTGCCGCAGCGACAACCACACGGTCGCCGCCGCCGCGCGGACCACCGACGGCCGGGTCTTCACCGGGGTCAACGTCTACCACTTCACCGGTGGCCCCTGCGCCGAGGTGGTCGCGGTCGGCGCCGCCGCCACCCAGGGCGTCACCGAGTTGGAGACGATCGTCGCGGTGGGCGACCGGGGGCGCGGGGTGATCCCGCCCTGCGGGCGCTGCCGGCAGGTGCTGCGCGACTACTTCCCCACCGTCCGGGTCATCGTCGGGCCGATGGACGCGCTGCGCGTGGTGCACGTCGCCGAACTGCTGCCGGAGACGTACGTCTGGGCCGACCAGCAGCTCGACGGGCCCGCCGGCCCGCTCCCCGCGCCGCGACCGGCCGACTGACCTCCCGGGCCGTCAGTCGCCGGCGGCGGCCGCCAGGATCGACCGGGGCAGCGGCACGCTCTCGAACCGCACGATGCCCTCCGGCACCATCCAGCTCATCACCTGCACGCCCAGCCGCCCCGCCCGCACAGCCGGGTCGTTGTGGTAGAGCTCTCGGGCCTCCTGCGGGGAGATGGAGAGCACGACGAACCCGCGCAGCCGCTCGTCGTCGGCGTCGACGAAGGGCCCCGCGGCCAGGACGAGCCCCTGTTCCACCAGTCCCGCGTGGTGGGCCAGGTGGGCGTCCTGCAACCGGTCGGCCGCGTCCAGCGGTAGCTGCGGCGCGTCCGTCGGCCGGCTCAGGAGCACCACGGTGTGCTGGTCGAATCGCATGCTGACAACCCTAGGGCGGCCGGGGCCGCCGCCCGACCGGATCCGGCGCTGTCCGCCCTGCTCAGCGCCGCCCGGATCGACGACGGCGAGTTAGGCCCGGCCAGGGCGTTCCGCTACGGTAAGGCGACCCTAAGCCCGAACGTGCAGGAGCCTCGTGACCACCCTCGCCACCCGCCCGGCACCTGCCGGCACCCGGCCCCGGGTGCGTGGGGGTCGTCGGCTCGCGGTCACGGTCGCCGCCGCGCTGGTGCTGCTGCTGGCCGTGCTGGCGAGCTTCGCGCTCGGCAGCCGGGCGCTCGCCGTCGACGAGGTGTGGCGCGCGCTGGTCGCCCCGGACGGCGGCGAGGCCGCCACCATCGTGCGGGAACTGCGGATGCCGCGCACCGCGCTGGGCCTCGCCGTCGGGCTGGCGCTCGCCGTGGCCGGCGTCCTCTTCCAGGCCCTCACCCGCAACCCGCTGGCCGAACCGCGGATCCTCGGCATCAGCGCCGGCGCCTCGTTCGGCGTGGTGCTGGCCATCTCCGTCTTCGGCGTGAGCACGCTGGCCGGGTACGTCTGGTTCGGCATCGCCGGCGCGCTCGGGGCCGGCGTGCTGGTCTTCGCCGTCGCGGCCAAGGCCCGCGAGGGTGCCAGCCCGGTCACCCTCGCGCTGGTCGGCGCGGCCCTCGACGCCAGTCTCGCCTCCGTGGTGTACGCGCTGCTCAGCATGGACGCCCGCACCTTCGAGGAGTACCGCTTCTGGGTGGTCGGCGGGCTGACCGGCCGGGACCTCACGGTGGCCGCCCAGGTGGTGCCGTTCGTGCTCGCCGGGCTGGTCCTGGCCGCCCTCGTCGCGCGGGGCCTGGACGCGCTCGCCCTCGGCGACGACGTGGCCCGGGGCCTCGGGCACCGGATCGGGCTGGTCCGCCTCGGCGGCGGCGTCGCCGCGGTGCTGCTCACCGGGGCGGCCGTCGCCGCCGCCGGGCCGATCGCGTTCGTGGGGCTCGCGGTGCCGCACCTGGCCCGCGCCCTGGTCGGCGCCGACCACCGCTGGACCCTCGCGGTCTCGGCGCTGCTCGGGCCCGCGCTGCTGCTCGGCGCCGACGTCGTCGGGCGGCTCGTCGCGCCGCCCGGGGAGGTGCCCGCGGGCATCGTCACCGCGCTGATCGGCGCCCCGCTGCTGGCCTTCCTGGTCCGCCGCGCGAAGGTCGTGACGGCGTGAGCGCCCCCGTCGCCCCCGCCGCCGGGCGGCCGGCCGGCCGTCCCCGGGTGGGCGTCACCGCGCTGCCGGGGCGGTCGCTCGTGCGGATCGGTCCGGTCAGCGTGCAGGTCCGCCGCCGCTCCGTGCTGGTCGCCGCCGCGCTGGTCGTGCTGTTGCTCGCCGCAGGGGTGCTCAGCCTCTCCCTGGGCACCCCGTACGTCGCCCCGGCCGACGTGCTGCGCGCCCTCTCCGGCGCCGGCACCCCGTACGACCTGGTGGTCCTCGACCTGCGACTGCCCCGGCTGGTGCTGGCCGCGGTGGCCGGCGCGGCCTTCGGGGTGGCCGGCACGCTGATCCAGAGCGTGGCCCGCAACCCGCTCGCCAGCCCCGACGTCGTCGGCATCACCCAGGGTGCCGGTCTCGCCGCGACCGTGGCCCTGACGACTGGCGCCGCGGCGGTGCTCGTGGCGCCGGCGGCGCTGCTCGGTGGGCTGGTCGCCGCCGCGCTGCTGTTCCTCCTCGGCGCCCGGCACGGGCTGGCCGCCCAGCGGTTCGTGCTCGCGGGCGTGGCGGTCGCCTTCGCGCTGCGGGCCCTGATCGAGGTCGTCCTGCTCACCGCCGACCCGATCGACGGGCTGCGCGCGCAGATCTGGCTGATCGGCACGCTCGCCGGCAAGGGCTGGAACGAGAGCCTGTGGATCGCCCTCACCCTGGCCGCGCTCCTGCCGGTGCTGGCCTGGGCCGGCTGGGCGCTGAACAGCACCGCCCTGGACGACGACACCGCCCGGGGGATCGGCCTGCGCCCGGTGGCCCGCCGGGTCGGCCTCGCCGGCACCGGGGTGCTGGCCGCCGCGATGGTCACCGCTCAGGTGGGCGCGGTGGACTTCGTGGCCCTCGTCGCCCCGCAGTTGGCCCGGCGGCTGGTCCGCACCGAGCGCCCGCCGCTGCTCTGCGCCGCGTTGCTCGGGGCCCTGCTGCTGGTGCTGGCCGACCTGGGTGGCCGGCGGCTGTTCGCCCCCACCCAACTGCCCGCCGGGGTGCTGACCGCCGCCATCGGCGGCCCGTACCTGATCTTCCTGCTGCTCCGCGGCCGGCGGCGGCCCTCGTGATGTCCCACCCTGGCAAGGAGGCGTGATGCTCTCCACCCGCGACCTGGTCGCCGGCTACGACGAGCGGACCGTGCTGGACGGGCTCGACCTGGAGCTGCCCGGCGACGCGTTCACGGTGATCGTCGGGCCGAACGCCTGCGGCAAGTCCACCCTGCTGCGCACCATGGCCCGCCTGCTCACGCCCCGGCGCGGCGCCGTGCTGCTGGACGGCACCGCCATCCGGGACCTGCCGACCCGCGAGGTCGCCCGCCGGCTCGGCGTGCTGCCGCAGAGTCCGCTGGTGCCCGAAGGGGTGACCGTCGCCGACCTGGTCGGCCGGGGCCGGCAGCCGTACCAGCGGTGGTGGCGGCAGTGGTCGGAGTCCGACGGGGCCGCCGTCGACCGGGCCATGGCGCTCGCCGACGTGACGGCGCTGGCGGACCGGCCGGTCGACACCCTCTCCGGGGGGCAGCGGCAGCGTGTCTGGATCGCCATGACCCTCGCCCAGGACACCGAGGCGCTGCTGCTGGACGAGCCCACCACCTTCCTCGACCTCGCCCACCAGGTGGAGGTGCTGGACCTGCTGCACCGGCTGCGCGTCGAGCGGGGCCGTACGGTCGTCGCCGTACTGCACGACCTCAACCAGGCCGCCCGGTACGCCGACCACCTGATCGCCATGCGCTCCGGTGCCGTGGTGGCCGCCGGGCCGCCCCGGGAGATCCTCACCGCCGACCTGGTCCGGGACGTCTTCGGCCTCGACTGCGTGGTCGTGCCCTGCCCGGTGACCGGGGCGCCCCTGGTGGTGCCCGCGCTCACCAGCCCCTCCCTGACCCGCCTGCCCGCCGGGAACGCGGCGACGTCGCTGACCGGCTCGCACCCTTCGAAAGGAATCTGATGCGTCGTCTCGCCGCCGCCCTCACCGCGGCGCTGGCCCTCGGCGTCGGTCTCACCGCCTGTGGTGAGAGCGACCCGGTCGCCGACACCACCACCGGACAGACCCGGGAGATCGTCCACGCCATGGGCACCACCAAGGTGCCGATGGAGCCCAAGCGGGTCGTCGTGCTCGACACAGACAAGATCGACACAGCCCTGACACTCGGCGTCACACCGGTCGGCGCCGCCACCGCCGGCGAGGCGCGGAGCTGGCCAACCTACTTCGGCGAGGAGAAGCTCGCCGGCATCAAGGAGGTCGGGGTGCTCACCGAGCCCGACCTGGAGGCCATCAACGCCCTCAAGCCCGACCTGATCCTGGGCAGCAAGTTCCGCCAGGAGAAGTTCTACGACGAGCTGGCCGCCATCGCGCCGACCGTCTTCACCGAGAAGGTCGGCATCACCTGGAAGGAGAACTTCCTCTTCGACGGCAAGGCGCTCGGCAAGGAGCAGCAGGCCAAGGACCTGCTGGCCGCGTACGAGACGCGGGCCAGGGAGTTCGGCGGCAAGCTCGGCGACGCCGCCACCCGCAAGGTCTCCATCGTCCGCTTCATGCCGACCGAGATCCGGGTGTACGGGCCGGACTCGTTCTCCGGCATCGTCATCGGCGACACCGGGCTGGGCCGCCCCGAGCGCCAGCAGCTCACCGGCAAGGAGGACCGGCGGATGGACCGGGTCAGCCCGGAGCGCATCGGCGAGGTCGACGGCGACGTCATCTTCGTCACCGCGTACGGCGAGAAGGCCGCCGCCGAGCAGGCCAAGGTCACCGGCGGGACGCTCTGGAAGGGGCTGTCGGCGGTCAAGGCCGGCAAGTCGCACGTCGTCTCCGACGAGATCTGGATGACCGGCATCGGCATCGGCGCCGCCAACAAGATCCTCGACGACCTGGCGAAGTACCTCACCGCCTGACCCGTGTCGCGCGCGGCAGCCGCTACGGCTGCCGCGCGTCACCCGTCACGGACTCCCCGGCGGCGCGCCGCAGCGAGCGGTACCGGGAGAGGTCCTCGCGGGCGGGCCCGCCCTGCCGGGCCCCCCCGGCCGGGTGCACCGCCGGCTGGTCCGGCACCCGGGGCGACTCCCCGTCCTGCGTGACCAGGTCCTCGGTCTCCTGGACCAGGTAGTGCGGCCGACGCTTGGTCTCGTAGTAGATCCGGCCGATGTACTCCCCGATCACGCCCAGGATCGTCATCTGGATGCCGCCGAGGCCGATCACGCTGACGATGATGGTGGTGTAGCCGGGAACGTCGATGCCCTTGCTGACGGCGTCGGCGACCACCCAGGCCATGTAGACCACCGCGATCAGGGTGAGGAACAGGCCGCCGTAGATCGCCAGCCGCAGCGGCCGGTTGTTGAACGACAGCAGCCCGTCGAACGCGTAGTTGAACAGCTTGCCGAACGTCCACCTGCTCCGGCCCGCCTGCCGGGTCTCGTTGCCGTGCGCGACCACCACCGTCCGGAAGCCGATCCAGGAGAACAGCCCCTTGGAGAAGCGGTTGTACTCCGGCATCGCCAGCACCGCGTCCACCGCCAGCCGGGACAGCAGCCGGAAGTCACCCGCCCCGTCCAGCAGCCGCACGTCGATCCACCAGTTGACCACCCGGTAGAAGGACCGCGAGGCCAGCATCCGGACGAAGCGGTCGCCACGCCGGTCCCGGCGCGCGATCACCTGGTCGAAACCCTGCCGGTACAACGCCACCATGTCGGGCAGCAGCCGGGGCGGGTGCTGGAGGTCGGCGTCCATGATGACCACCGCGTCCCCGGTGGCCCGCTCCAGCCCGGCCAGCATCGCCGCCTCCTTGCCGAAGTTGCGGCTCAGCGACGTGTAGCGCACGGCGGGATCGGCGGCGGCGAGCCGGCGCAGCGCCACGAGGGTGCCGTCGGAGCTGCCGTCGTCGACGTAGACCACCTCGATGTCGACGTCGGTCAGCTCCGCGACCGCGGCGGTCACCGCCGTGTGCAGGCGCTCCACCGAGGCCTCCTCGTTGAAGCAGGGCACCACCAGCGACAGGCGCACCTGCGTCACCCCGCCCGGCCGGCGCCCGAGGACGCCCGCCCCGCGCCGCCCCGCTCAGAGGCGGTAGACCAGCACACCATCGATCTCCTCCCGGGTGATGCCGAGCCCGTCGATCGGCCGGTCCGCGATGCCCTCCCAGGGCGTCCCGGCGGTCCAGCCCGGCAGGGCCGTCACGGACCGTACGCCGATGCCCCGCAGGTACGCCACGCTGCCCGCATCGGGGAAGGTGGCCGTCGCGGCCCGGGTCTGCGCCTGGGTCACCGGCTCGAACCCGCCCAGCCCGTTCGTGACCCGGGGAAACCCGTCCGTCGTCCACAACATGAAGATCAGGTCGACCGCGCCGCCGGCGGGCAGCACCAGCATCGGTTCCGCCGCCGTACGCATCGCCGCCGGCGGCGTCGGCACCACCGGATGCGGCGTCCGGTTGACCCCCTCCAGCCCGACCAGGGCCAGCGGCACCAGCAGGAGCACCGGTGCCAGGAGCCTGGTCCAGCCCCGGGACGACCAGCGCCGCACCGCCGTGGCGAACACCGTCACCGTGCCCGCCGCCAGCACCGCCAGCAGCAGGCTCGTCCAGTGCATCATCCGGCCCGGCGTCCGCAGCGCGTCCCAGCCCGGCAGGTGCTTCGACAGCGTCAGGTAGCCCGGATCGCCGTCGCCGCCGAGGGTGACGCCCAGCCCCAGCAGCACCGTGCCGAGCACGCCGAGCGCCAACGCGACCCGGCGCCGGGCCGGGTAGACCGAGACGAACAGCCCCGCCGCGGCCAGCGCGAGCAGGACCATCCCGGGCAGCAGCGCCATCTCCGGCGGCCAGGACAGTTGTTCCCGCGCCGCCGCGTGCCGCTCGCCCCACCACCACGAGTCCGCCGGGGCGGTGACGAAGCCGATCAGCGGCGGCGAGAACATCTCCGTCCAGGCCAACGACCGTTCGGCCTGCGGGTTGAGGTCGACGACCTTCAGGTAGACCAGGCCCAGCAGGAGCGTCACCGCGCCGAAGACGCCGCCACCGGCCACGTCGGCGACCAGCAGCCGCCGGCCGAACGCGGGTCGTCGCCCGCGCCGCCACCACGACCAGCCGTAGCCCCCGGCTCCGACCAGCACCGCGGCCAGCAGGAAGTAGACCAGTGGCAGCCCGATGCCGAAGCCCAGGCTGATCTGCCAGGCGGCGACGAGCCACCCCGCGAAGGCCCAGCCCGGTCGCCGCCGCTCCGGCCGGTAGCCGTGCCGCAGCGACCAGCCGTGGCCGCGCGCCAGCATCGCCAGGCACAACGCGATCCCGCCGCTGGAGAGGATGTTCAGGTGGCCGGAGTGCGCCAGCCGCCAGGGCGCGTACGCCCACGCGATCCCGGCGACCGCCCCGCCCAGCCGGCCCGCCCCGAGCTGCCGGGCCAGCGCGTACGCCCCGACGAAGGCCAACGCATGCACCAGCACGTACATCACGTTGTAGCGGACCAGGGCGGCCTCGAAGCCCGAGCCGAGCATCCCGAACGGGGCGTAGCCGAGCAGGGTGTCGCTGTAGGCGTACGTGTAGGTCTCGGGGAAGAACGTGTTCGAGTGCCAGAGGCCGGCCGGGTTGTTGAGCACGGCGTGCCCGGCCCAGGCCATCTGCCACGCCTGCAGCGTGGGGTCGCCGATGTCGCCGGGGATGGTGCTCGCCGGATGCCGCATCGTCGGCCAGGTCAGCACCACCGCCAGCAGCAGCCCGCCGAGCACCGCCAGCGTCCATTCGTGGCGCAGCCAGCCCCACCGGTCCCGTCGGCCGGGATCCCCGGGGTCGGGGACCTGGTCGTGGTCGGCGAATTCGGCGGACGGACGGGCGTCCGTGGACCCGGTGGTCATGAAGATAGATGATTCACGATGGTGGCCGCCGTGTCGATCCGCCGCCCGGGATATGGGCTTCCGGGCTGGTTGGCCGAGCCGCCCGGCCCGGCCACGTCGGCCGGACCGGGCGATCGGGATCGGGTGGGTGGGTGGTGGGAAGGGATCAGGCGGCGGTGGCCCAGATGGCCCGGAAGGCCGCCGCCTCGCCGGCCAGCCAGCGCTCGATCTGCTCCGGACGGGCGTCGGCGGGCATGCGGTGGGCCTCGCCGCGGCGGACGTCGACCAGGACCGGCTCGGCGTGCGGGAGCACCGCGTCCATGTGCCGGGCCATCAGGTGCAGGGTGGCGAGCGTCGCCTCCTCGCTGGGCGGCGCCTCGTCGAAGTGCAGTCGGACGGCCTCGACGCGACCGTCGGCGTGCCGTACGCCGAACTGGGGGTTGACCTTGACGGGCAGGTCGCCCAGCATCGCGAGCGCGTCGCGGGTCTGGGCGAGGTCGACGGCCCTCGGCTCGCCGAGGGAACGCAGCCAGGTCGTCGCGCCGGGGACGAGGGCCTGGTAGAGCGGTCGCCAGCGGGGCTTGACCACATCGACCACCTGGTCGAGGTGGGTGCCGCCGGTGTGGAAGGCGATGTCGGCCTTGAGCGCCTTGACGAACTGGCCGTGCGGGTTGAAGCCGGAGCGGCTGGCCCGCTGCTTGCGCAGGCCCCCGACGAAGGTGGCCTTGGTCGGGCCGGTGCGGTCGACGTAGCGGGTGAAACCGAGCAGGGTGGCGTAGGGGGTGGGTGGGGCGGAGGCGGGCGTGGTCACGGGCGTCCTCCCAGGTCAGGACCTCGATTAGTACACACATTCTAATCGACGGGTGTGACATCTCCCAGGGTTCGCGGGGACTCTCTCGCCCGGTCCGCCGACGGCCGACCGGCTCCTCGCGCGGATCGTGGCGGACCAGGCAGGCGACGATCCGGCGACCGTCTTCGCGGTCCCCGGGGATCCCCTGCTGGCCGCACGCGACCTGGTCCGGCTCGCCGCCGCGGACCGCCACGACGAGTTCAGCAGGCTGCTCGACTCCGCGGAGCTGTATCTGACGCAGAGCCAGAGAGCCGTTCGGGCGCTGTGGTCGGAGCACGGCCGGGTGGACGCGGTGACGTTCGACGAGATCACCGGCCTGCTGCTGCGCTGCCGGGACCGACTGCAGGAACTCTTCGACGACGTGGTCCGCGTACCCAGCGCGTAGCTGCCGCCCGAGGGCGGGCGCGCGGGGAGGCCCCCGACGCGCACGCGGGAGATCCGCCGACGGCCCGCGCCGAGGCGCGCCCCGCTGCCGCCTTGTGCGGTGCCCGTCTCGGGCGGTGCCGATTCCGAAGGGTTTTCCGCTCCGGAAAAGACACTCCGTCCCGGAAAGAAACAAGGGAAAGGGAGTGTGGCCACCCCTTTCCCTTTTCAAGGTATATCGCACCCGGGGGCTTGCGGCAAGACCCGGTCCGTGCCGCAGAATCACCCGGCCGAGGCCGCGAGCTGCGGAAACGGGACCAGCGAAAGCGTGGGTCGCCGTCGACGTACGGCCGAATGGAAACGTCGAGCCGATGGTCGGACGCCCGGTGCGCGTGCGGCGCACGGCATCGGGGGCCAGGAGCCGGAACGAGAGTGGAGTTGCTGACGTGGATCGCCTGACGACCAGCGCGTTCGACCTTCCCGACCACCTGGCCGCCAAGGCCGATCCGATGCTGATCGCCGCCGACGAGCAGCACTTCGCGGCCGTCGCGGGGAGCATCGAGCGGACGGGCACCGAGTTGTCCGACCGCCTCGACGCCGAGCGCCGGGCCCCCGGTGGCAAGGGCCGGCAGGCGGTGGACCGGGACATGGAGGTCCGCCGGCTGGCCGCCCGCCTGCGCACACTGCGCCGCTTCGGCGTGGACCTGTGCCTCGGCCGTATGGTCGGCGCCGACGATCCCGCGCCCGTGTACGTCGGTCGGCGCGGCCTCACCGACGGCGCGGGCGGGCGGCTGCTGCTCGACTGGCGTTCCCCCGCGGCCGAGCCGTTCTTCGCGGCGACCCACGCCAACCCGATGGGCCTGGCGAGCCGCCGCAGGTACCGCTGGACGCGCGGCCGGATCACCGACTACTGGGACGAGGTGTTCACCCCGGACGCCCTCGAGGGGCACGCCGCGCTCGACGACCAGTCCGCCTTCATCGCCAGCCTGGGCGCCAGCCGGTCGCCGCGGATGCGCGACGTGCTCGGCACGATCCAGGCCGACCAGGACGCCATCATCCGCGCGGGGTCGAGCGGGGCGCTCGTCGTGGACGGGGGTCCCGGCACCGGCAAGACCGTCGTCGCGCTGCACCGCACCGCGTACCTGCTCTACGCCGACCCGCGCCTCGGCCACCGCCGTGGCGGCGTGCTGTTCGTCGGGCCGCACCAGCCCTACCTGGCGTACGTCTCCGACGTGCTGCCCAGCCTGGGGGAGGAGGAGGTGCAGACCTGCACCCTGCGCGACCTCGTACCCGAGGGGGCCTCGGCGAGCGTCGAGACCGACCCGGAGGTGGCCCGCCTGAAGTCGTCGGCGGAGATGGTGAAGGCGATCGAGTCGGCCGTCAGGTTCTACGAGGAGCCGCCGAGCGCACCGATGACGGTCAGCACGGACGAGGCCGACATCCGGCTGCGCGCCGCCGACTGGGCCGAGGCGTTCGAGGCGCCGGGACCCGGTACGCCCCACAACGAGGCGCGCGACGAGGTCTGGGCGGAGCTGCTCACGATCCTGGTGGAGAAGTACGACGGCGACGAGCCCGACGACGTGGTCCGCGCCTCGCTGCTGCGCGACCGGGAGCTGCGTACGGCGTTCAACCGGGCCTGGCCGCTGATCGAGGCGACCGACCTCGTCGGCGACCTGTGGTCGGTGCCCGCCTACCTGCGCCGGTGCGCTCCCTGGCTCAGCCCGGACGAGGTCCGCACCCTCCAGCGCCGCGACGCCCGGGCGTGGACGGTGTCCGACCTGCCGCTGCTGGACGCGGCACGGCAGCGGCTCGGCGACGCGGAGGCGTCCGGACGCAGGCGCCGGCAGGAGGCCGTCGTCGCCGTCGAACGCGCGCGCATGGCCGCCGTCGTCGACGACCTGATCGAGGCCGACGCCTACGACGACGGCGAGGGCGTGCTGTCGAGCCTGCGCCAGCTGGACCTCCAGGACGCCCTGGTCGACGAGACCGCCCTGCCCCACGCGGAGCCGGACCTGCTCGCCGGACCGTTCGCCCACATCGTGGTGGACGAGGCTCAGGAACTGACCGACGCCGAGTGGCAGATGCTGCTGCTGCGCTGCCCGTCGGGGAGCTTCACCATCGTCGGGGACCGCGCCCAGGCCCGGCGCGGGTTCACCGAGCCGTGGCGGGAACGGCTGGAGCGCGTCGGGCTCGACCGGATCACCGTGACCTCCCTGACCGTCAACTACCGGACGCCGGAGGAGGTCATGGCGGAGGCCGAGCCCGTCATCCGGGCCGTGCTCCCCGACGCCAACGTGCCGACCTCCATCCGCGGCGGCGGCGCCCCCGTCGTACGCGGATCCGCCGCCGATCGGGACCCGATCCTCGACACCTGGCTCGCCGCCCACGCCGAGGGGACCGCCTGCGTCATCGGCGACCCCACGTTCCGGGCGACGTCCCGCGTCCGGTCACTGACGCCGGAGCTGGCGAAGGGGCTCGAGTTCGACCTGGTCGTCCTCGTCGACCCGGAGGCGTTCGGCGCCGGCGTCGCCGGCGCGGTGGACCGCTACGTCGCGATGACCCGGGCGACCCGTCAGCTCGTCGTCCTCACCACCTCCTGACGACGCGCCCACCGCGCGTCCCAGGCACGCGACGGGCGCCGGGACGCGCGGCGTCAGAGGCTCACGCCGCCGGGCGCCCGGCATCCCGTCGTCGCAGGAGGAGACCGACGCCGACGGCGGAGACCGCGCCGAAGCAGCCGAGCGCCGTCGCGACGACGCGCAGCGCGGCGGTGAAGCCGTCGCCGGCGAGGTGCCCGCCGCTGACGGTGGCGAGGGTGGAGCCGACGAGCGCGAGCGCGACCGTCTCGGTGACGAGCCGGCCGGTGTTGAACAGCCCGGCCACGGTGCCGGCCTGTCGGACGGGCGCGCTGGAGATGGCGAGTCCGTCGATCACGCCCGTGGTGGCGCCGACACCGGCCCCGATCAGCAGCAGCGGGAGCAGGAGGGAACCCGGTGTGCTGTCGGGCCCGACGGTGGTGAGGGTGAACATGCCCGCCGTGCCGAGGGCGACCGCCCCGACTGACAGCAGGCGGGGCGAGCGACGCGCGACCGTCGCGCCGACCGGGGGTAGGACGACCGAGGGCAGGGTGAGCATGAGCATCCACAGCCCGGCTCGCCCGGCGTCGAGGCCGGCGACGTCGATGAGGTAGGAGGGCAGGTAGACCAGAAGGGGAACGAGCAGTCCCATCATGGTCGCGGCGACCAGCGAGTACCCGACGAAGCGCTGGTCGCGCAGGAGGCCGAGGTCGAACATCGGGTCGGTGCCGCGCTTCTCGACCCGTACGAAGGCGATCCCGCAGATCACGAGGGCGAGAAGCGCGGCGATCACCGACGGATGCGAGGCACCCAGGGCGGGTGCCTCGACGAAGGCCCAGATGAGGAGCGCGAGCGCGGCGGTGAACAGCGTGCCGCCGGCCCAGTCGATCCTCCTTCTCGCGCCAGGCAGGGCGGGCAGGAAGGGGCACACCAGCAGCACGACTCCCGCCAGCGCGGCGGGGACCGCGAAGACGGCCCGCCACCCGAGCGCGTCCACCAGCAGGCCGGAGATCGTGGGCCCGAACGCGAGGCCGACGCCGAGTACCGCGCCGAGCGCGCCGAACACCCGGGTCCGGGCCGGTCCGCCGAAGGTCGCCGCCAGGATCGACTGACCGGTCGCCGTCGCCGCTGCCGCCCCCGTCCCGGCGAGGACGCGTGCGAGGTTGAGGACCGTGGCGTCCCGGGCCAGCACGCACAGCACGCTGCCGGCGAAGAAGACCGCGACCCCGGCAGTGAAGAGGCGGCGCTTGCCGAGCAGATCCGCGAGCGAGCCGCCGAAGGCCAGGAACGCCGCGAAGCAGAGGTTGTAGCCGTTGACGACCCACTGTGCCGTCGTGAGTGACGTGTCGAGATCGTGCTGGATGCCGGGAAGCGCGACGGACGCTCCGGTGATGGTCAGCGGGAACGACAGCGACGACAACAGCACCGCGGTCAGGGTGAGGGCGCGCGCGTTCACCGCGACCACCGACCCGGGACGACGACGATCAGGAGGAGACGGAAGCGGGGGGCGTCACAGGGGACGGGACAGGTGGATGCAGAACTGTGCACGAAAGGCTCCGGACATCGCATGCGGAGCCGGGCAGCTCGGACGGCCACACCGGCGAAGGGTCGCTGATGCGGCGGAGCGGAAACGCAGAGCGTTCGGCAGTCTGGGGTTTCGCGCCGCCGCTAGGGGCGGCGCACCCTGTCCGAGGCGGGCACGGGGTCAACGTAGTCCAGGGCGGTTCACCCCGGCAACGCGATATGTGCCCGTGGGCACCCGGAACACCGTGGCGGGGCCGGCCGGAGCCGGCCCCCACGGTCGTGGCGGTGGCTAGAGCTGGCCGACCGAGGTGATCCGGACGACCGCCGCGCCCGCCTCGTCGGAGGCCGCGAGGTCGATCTCGGCGCTGATCCCCCAGTCGTGGTCGTCCTCGGGGTCGTCGAGGATCTGCCGGACCGTCCACCGCTCCCGGCCCTGCTCGATCATCAGCAGCGCCGGGCCGCGGGCGTCCGGACCCACCCCGATCGAGTCGTACGCCTCGAAGTACGGCTCCAGCGCGTCGGCCCAGGCGTCCGCGTCCCAGCCCGACGCGGCGTCCAGCTCGCCGAGGTCGTACCAGCGGCGCAGGGCGGCCAGCTCGACCCGGCGGAACAGGGCGTTGCGCACCAGCACCCGGAAGGCGCGGGCGTTGCGGGTGACCGCCGGGACCCGGTCGTCCAGCGCCTCGGCCGCCTCGGCGGCGTCGGTGGGGTTGCGCAGCCGCTCCCACTCGTCGATGAGGCTGGAGTCGACCTGCCGGACCAGCTCGCCGAGCCACTCGATGAGGTCGACCAGCTCCTCGGTCTTGGCGTCCTCGGGCACCGTCTGGCGCAGCGTCTTGTACGCGTCGGCGAGGTAGCGCAGGACCAGGCCCTCCGACCGGGTCAGCCCGTAGAACTGCACGTACTCGGTGAAGGTCATCGCCCGCTCGTACATGTCCCGAACGACGGACTTGGGGGAGAGCTGGTGGTCGGCCACCCACGGGTGCCCCTGCCGGTACATCTCGTACGCCGAGTCCAGCAGCTCCGCGAGGGGCTTCGGGTGGGTCACCCCGTCGAGGAGTTCGAGGCGGGCCTCGTACTCGATGCCCTCGGCCTTCATCGCGGCGACCGCCTCGCCGCGCGCCTTGAACTGCTGCGCGGAGAGCACCTGGCGCGGGTCGTCCAGGATCGACTCGACCACCGAGAGCACGTCGAGGGCGTACGCGGGGGACTCGACGTCGAGCAGCTCGATCGTGGCCAGCGCCAGCGGCGAGAGCGGCTGGTTGAGGGCGAAGTCGAGCTGGAGGTCGACGGTGAGGCGGACCCGCCGCCCGGTCTCGTCGGGCTCGTCGAGCTGCTCGACGACCCCGCCGGCGCGCAACGCCCGGTAGATGGCGATGGCCCGCCGGATGTGCCGGCGCTGGGCGGCGCGGTCCTCGTGGTTGTCGGTGAGCAGGTGCCGCATCGCGGCGAACGCGTCGCCGGGACGGCCGATGACGTTGAGCAGCATCGAGTGGCTGACCTGGAAGCTGGAGGTGAGCGGCTCCGGCTCGGCCTCGACCAGGCGGTCGAAGGTGGGCCTGCCCCAGCCGATCGACCCCTCCGGCGGCTTCTTGCGCACCACCTTGCGCCGCTTCTTCGGGTCGTCGCCGGCCTTGGCGAGCGCCTTCTCGTTGTCGATGACGTGCTCGGGGGCCTGCACGACGACCCGGCCGACGGTGTCGAACCCGGCCCGCCCGGCGCGGCCGGCGATCTGGTGGAACTCGCGGGCCTTGAGTAGCCGGGTGCGCACCCCGTCGTACTTGGACAGGCCGGTGAAGAGCACGGTGCGGATCGGCACGTTGATGCCGACGCCGAGGGTGTCGGTGCCGCAGATGACCTTGAGCAGGCCGGCCTGGGCGAGGGTCTCGACGAGCCGGCGGTACTTGGGCAGCATCCCGGCGTGGTGCACGCCGATGCCGTGCCGGACCAGCCGGGACAGGGTCTTGCCGAACCCGGAGGTGAACCGGAAGTTCCCGATCGCGGTGGCGATCATGTCCTTCTCGGCGCGGGTGCAGACGTTGACGCTCATCAGCGCCTGGGCGCGTTCCAGGGCGGCGGCCTGGGTGAAGTGCACGACGTAGACGGGTGCCTGCTTCGTCTCCAGCAACTCTTCGAGCGTCTCGTGCAGCGGCGTCATCGCGTACGAGAAGATCAGCGGGACCGGCCGCTCGGCCGAGCGGACGACGGCGGTGGGCCGGCCGGTACGCCGGGTCAGGTCGTCCACGAAGCGGGTGGTGTCGCCCAGCGTGGCGGACATCAGGACGAACTGGGCCTGCGGCAGCTCGATGATCGGCACCTGCCACGCCCAGCCCCGGTCCGGCTCGGCGTAGAAGTGGAACTCGTCCATGACCACCTGGCCGACGTCGGCCCGGTCACCCTCGCGCAGCGCCAGGTTGGCGAGGATCTCGGCGGTGCAGCAGATGATCGGCGCGTCGGCGTTGACGCTGGCGTCGCCGGTCAGCATGCCGACGTTGTCGGCGCCGAAGACCTCGCAGAGGGCGAAGAACTTCTCCGACACCAGCGCCTTGATCGGGGCGGTGTAGAAGGTCGTCCGGTCGTCGGCCAGGGCCGCGAAGTGCGCCGCGATCGCGACCAGGCTCTTGCCGGAGCCGGTCGGCGTATTCATGATCACGTTGGCGCCGGAGACGATCTCGATGACCGCCTCCTCCTGGTGGGGGTAGAGGTCGAGGCCGCGCTCCTTCGCCCAGCCGGCGAACGCGTCGAAGAGGGTGTCGGGGTCGGCGCTTGTCGGCAGCGCGGCGGTGAGCGTCATAGCCCGTCCATGGTGCCTGGATCATGCCCCCGAACGCCAACCGGCTCCGCGCGCCTGAAGTGTGAGGAAGGGCCCCCTGTGCAACGGAATCCGTTAACAGGGGGCCCTTCCTTTCACGGCCGGCGGTGGATCAGGTCGAAGATCGGGCGACCCGCCCGCAGGGCCCGGCGCTCGAACTTGGTGACCGGACGGTGGGTGGGACGGGGCGCGAAGCCGTCGTACGCGTCGACCAGCCCCGGGTCGGCGTCCAGGGTCTGGCGCATCGCCTCGGCGTACTCGGCCCAGTCGGTCGCGCAGTGCAGGGTGCCGCCGGGCGCCAACCGGGAGCGCAGCAGCGCCACGTGGGCCGGCTGGATGATCCGCCGCTTGTGGTGCCGGGACTTGGGCCAGGGGTCGGGGAAGAAGACGTGCACCGCGTCCAGCGACGCCTCCGCCAGGCCCGCGACCAGGTCCAGGGCGTCGCCCTGCGCCACCCGTACGTTGCGCAGGCCGTGCCGGTCCACCAGGTCCAGCAGGTTGGCGATCCCGGGCGTGTGCACCTCGACCGCCAGGTAGTCCCGGTCGGGGTCGGCGGCGGCCATCTCGGCCGTGGTGTCGCCCATCCCGGAGCCGATCTCCAGCACCAGCGGGGCCCGTCGGCCGAACAGGCCGGCCAGGTCCACCGGCGTGCCGGGCCGCTCGGGCACGTCCAGGCCGTAGACCGGCCAGAGCCGGTCGAGGGCGTCCGTCTGGCGGCTGCTCATCCGGCCACGACGCGGATGGAAGGTCCGGATCGGTCGGGCGGCGGGCGGCGCGACGGCGGCGGCGGCGGGGGAGTCGGTGGAGGTCACAACGACCCGAGGGTACGCGACGACCGCGCCGAATCGGATGTGATGTTCGCCCGGGGATGAGAGGATCCATCCCGTACGGCAGACCGGGCGTCTGGTATTGCCCGGCACTGCCCCAACGCGCCGGGAGGGGGCGTCGTGTCGGTGCACCGCGGCGGTGTGGCGCTGGCGATCGTGACCGTGGTCGCCGGTCCCCTGCTCGCGGCCTCGCCGGCCCCGGCCGCCCAGCCGGCCACCGCCGCGCCCAGTGTCGCCCTGCCGCTCAACGTCGCTCTGCCGTCGACCGCTCTGCCGCCCGGCGGCGCGCCCCAGCCGGGACCGCCGGGGCCGCGCGTCTTCGTCGAGGTCAGCCCGAGCACCGTCGAGCCCGGCTTCCTGGTGGGGATCCGGGCCAGCTGCCAGGACAACTCGGTCCCCGCCACCGTGGTCTCGGACGCCTTCGGCCGGGTGCAGGTGCAGCCGCAGGGCGGCACGTTGACCGCCGCGCCGATGGTGCGGGAGCGCACCCGGCCCGGCAACTACCGGATCAAGCTGGAGTGCCGCGACGGCGAGACCGCCTCGACGATGCTCCAGGTCGTCAAGGCCGTGAAGCCCAGTCGCGGCCCGGCGACCGGGTTCGGCGGAGGCGCTGGTGGCGTCACGGGCGGGCTGCTGCTTCCGGGTGGCCTCGCGCTGATCGTGACCGGCATCGTGCTCGCGGTCCGGGCGGCCCGCCGCCCGCGTACCGCCCGGCGCTGAGCGCGGTCATGGTCCCCACACCCGCCCCGCAGCCGGCCGCCGCAGCGGCCCGGAGCCCACGGCCGCCCGGACGCCGCCCCTGGTCGGTGCCGCTGGCCGTGGTGCTGGTGCTGGCCGGGGTCTTCGCCACCGGCGCGGGGTTGGGGCGCACCGCCGGGCCGTTCGAATGGGCCGCCGGCGGGGGACAGGACCGGCCGGCCCGCAGCGAGAACGGCGCGCTGGCGGCCAGCCGGCCGGTGCGCCTGTCGATTCCCGCGATCAAGGTGTCCGCCCCGGTGGCCCCCGTCGGCCAGGCCCGGGACGGCTCCATCGCCGTCCCGCCGCTGGAGCGGGCCGACGAGACCGGCTGGTACGACCGGGGCCCCACCCCGGGCGAGGCGGGCCCGTCGGTCATCGTCGGGCACGTGGACACCAAGCGCGGCCCGTCGGTCTTCTACGACCTGCACAAGCTGCGCCCGGGCGACACCGTCGAGGTGGCCCGGGCGGACGGGTCGGTCGTGGTGTTCCGGGTCGACTCCGTGGAGCACTTCCCCAAGGAGCGGCTGCCGGCGGAGCGGGTCTACGGCGACGAGGGCCCCGCGGGCCTGCGCCTGATCACCTGCGGCGGCGACTGGCTCGGCGGCCGGACGGGCTACGCCGACAACATCATCGCCTTCGCCACCCTGCTCTCCTCCCGCAAGCCCTGAGCGCAGGCTCCCACGCCCGTGTCGCCTCGCGCGACGGGTCAGGGGCGGGGTGGGACCTGCTGGACGACCTCGAACTCCAGGAGGGTGGCGCCGGAGGCGACCGGGGGACGCTTCTCGCCCGTCCCGGCGTGGGCGGCGCGCGACGGGCCGGCGGCCCACGCCTGATAGGCCTCCTCGCTCTCCCAGCGGGTGTAGACGAAGTAGCGGTTCTCCCCGGCCACCGGGCGCAACAGTTCGAAGCCGAGGAAGCCGGGGGAGTTCTCCACGGCCCCGGCCCGGGCGGCGAACCGCTTCTCCAGTTCCTCGCCCGCGCCGGGAGGGACGTCGATCGCGTTGATCTTCACGACTGCCATGGCTCCACCCTAGCGACGAGGTCGGGGCTCAGAACGACTCGACGGCCGGAACCAGGTCGGCGTCGACCACGATCGGCGCGTGGTCGGAGGGGCCCTTGCCCTTGCGCGCCTCCCGGTCCACGTACGCGGAGCGGACCGCCCGGGCGAACGGCGCCGAGGCGTACACGAGGTCGATCCGCATGCCCTTGTTCTGGTGGAACATGCCGGCCCGGTAGTCCCAGTAGGTGAACGGGTGCGGGCCCTTCATCGGCGTGGGGACCACGTCGGCGAGCCCGAGGTCGCGCAGCGCCGCGAGGGCCGCCCGCTCCGCCGGGGTGACGTGCGTGGAGTGGGCGAACAGCGCCGGGTCCCAGACGTCGGCGTCGGTGGGCGCCACGTTGAAGTCGCCGCAGACCGCCAGCGGCAGGCCGCCGGTCAGCTCCGCCTCGACCGCGTCCCGCAGCGCCGCGAACCAGGCGAGCTTGTACGTGTAGTGCGGGTCGTCCGGGGCCCGGCCGTTCGGCACGTACACCGACCAGACCCGGACCCCGTCGCAGGTCGCCGAGATGGCCCGGGCCTCGGGATCGGGGAAGCCCGGCTCGCCGGGGAACCCCACCGTGACGTCGGCCAGGCCGACCCGGGACAGGATCGCCACCCCGTTCCACCGGCCGTCGCTGTGGCTGGCCACCGTGTAGCCCAGCTCGCCCACCTCGGCCACCGGGAAGGCGCCGTCCGGGCACTTCGTCTCCTGGAGGCAGACGACGTCGGGCCCCGTGCCCGCCAACCAGTCCAGCAGCCGGGGCAGGCGGGCCTTCACCGAGTTCACGTTCCAGGTCGCCAGGCGCATGTGACCAGCCTGCCCCATCCCCGCGCGTGTCGCCGGTTCAGCTGCCCGGGGTGTCGCCCGGGCGGGTCTGCTCGGCCAGGAACCGCTCCAGTTCGGCGCCCAGCTCGTCGGCGGTGGGCAGCGGCCCGGTCTCGGCGGCCAGCAGGTTCCGCTCGCCCCGGCCGCGCGCGAACGCGTCGTACTGCTCCTCGAGGGCCTGCACCAGCTGGGCGGCGTCGTCGGTCTGGGCGACCTGCCGGTCGATCTCCACCCGGACCACCTCGGCCGCCGAGCGCAGCCCGTCGCGGGGCAGCAGCAGCCCGGTGCTGCGGGACACGGAGGCGAGCAGGACCTCGGCGGCGGCCGGGTACTCCGTCTGCGCCACGTAGTGCGGCACGTGGGCGGCGAAGCCGAGGGCGTCCCGGCCCAGCTCGCCGAGGCGGTATTCCAGCAGGTGCCCGACGCTGCCCGGCACCTGCACCCGCTGCAACCACGGCTCGTAGCCGGCGATCAGCTCGCGGCGGGTGGCGTGTGCGGTCACCCCGGCGGGCCGGGTGTGCGGCACGGCCATCGGGATCGAGTTGAGCCCGACGGTGAGGCGGACGTCCAGCCGCGCGGAGATGCCGGCCACCGCGGCCACGAAGCGCTCCCACTGCAGGTCCGGCTCCGGGCCGGTGAGCAGCAGGAAGGGCGTCTCGTCGTCGTCGCGGAGCAGGTGCAGCTCCAGCTCCGGGGCGTCGTACGCCTCCCAGTGGTCCTCGACGAAGGTCATCACCGGGCGGCGCGAGCGGTAGTCGAAGAGCTGGTCGACGTCGAACCGGGCGATCGGGCGGGCGTCCAGGGAGGTGAGCAGCTGCTCCCTGGCCAGTCGGGTGGCGCTGCCGGCGTCGACGAAGCCGGTGAGGGTCTGGATCAGGACCGGCTGACCGAGGTCGGGCAGATCGTCGGTGAGCTCGTAGAGCTCGTGTGGGTCGAGCACCGGTGCGGACCTCCCTGGTCGTGCGTACGGGTCGCCGCGCGAGGGCACCCGGTTCGGGGAACGTACCCGCCATCCTCGTGCATTCCTCGCCGCGCCCCGCCGCGGGTCGTCACCTGCCCGGTAATCGGGCGTATGCCCGCAAGCCCACCGGCGGACGAGGAACGCTGGCCGTCAGGACTATCAGGCTATCGGTCGAACGGGCGAGTTTGGGGATCATGGGCCGGGCGGCGGGGGTTTGTCCGTGTTCCGGTCGCGCAGGCGCGGGCCGGGGCGACCCGGAGGTCTGACCGGTCCGCGAGGTCCGTCCCCGGGGCTGCCCGGGGCGGCAGGGGCGTCCACCCGGTCCAGCCCATATCGTGAGGAAAGCCACGAGATCACCCGGGGTGATCGGCGGGTGGGCCTGCCTAGCCTCGGCTGATGCGTGACGACCGCACCCTCGACGACCAGATCGCCCCCGGTGACCCGGTTGGCCGTTCGAACGATACCCCCTCGTACGTTCGGTCAACCGTCCTCCGCGCCGCCGGGGCGTACGCCCATTTGCTGACGCGCGGGCCCGCCCGGGCCCGGATCGCCCTCGCCACCGGCGTGCTGTGCTGCCTCGGCCTGACCGCCGTCGCCCAGGGCGCGCGGGACGACTCCGCCGACCCGGCCCCCGCCGCCGCCCCCTCCGCGCTCGCCGAGCGTGCCGAGCCGGACCCGGCCTCCCGCAAGGTGGAACGCGTCGCCGCCTCCGCCAGCCCGACCCGCGCCGCCGACCCGGACACGACCACCCCGGCGCCGAAGAAGACCACCCGCAAGCCGGTCGACCCCGCCCCGGTCGTCGGGCTCGACGACGCCCAGATGGAGAACGCCGAGGAGATCGTGCGGACCGGGCGCGAGATGGGGATGCCCCGGCGCGCGTTGGTGATCGCGGTCGCCACCGCGATGCAGGAGAGCAACCTCTACAACGTCGCCAGCGGGGTGCTCCCCGAGTCCCGCGAGTACCCGCACCAGGGCATCGGGTGGGACCACGACTCGGTCGGGCTGTTCCAGCAGCGCTCCAGCAGCGGCTGGGGCGAGGTCGGTGAGCTGATGGACCCGGAGTTCGCCACCCGACAGTTCCTCTCGGCGCTGGCGCGGGTGCCGGGCTGGCAGCAGATGCGGCTCACCGACGCCGCCCAGGCGGTGCAGATCTCCGCCTACCCGGAGCACTACGCCAAGCACGAGTGGCGCGCCACCAAGGTCGTCGCGGCGTGCCTGGAGGCCGGGCAGTAGGCTTTCACCAACCACAGTGGACGGTTGCGGTTCGCGCATCCGGGGTACATGGGTTGTCACTCCGAGGTACACATGGAGCAGGCACCACCGACTGGAGGACAACATGTCACTGATGCAGCGGATCAGCACCTTCCTGCGCTCGCCCAAGGGTCAGCAGATGGTCGATCGTGGCCGTCGCGAGCTGGCCAAGCCCGGCACCCAGCAGAAGCTCCGGGGTCTCGCGGCCAAGTTCCAGAACCGCCGCTGACCCGTCACCGCCGACCTCTCCGACCCCCGGGAGACCCTGTGACCGATTCCGCGCCCGCCGACGACCAGCACGTCGCCGGAGGACCGCAGCCGCCGGCCGTGGTTCCGGCACCGACGCAGGAGGCCACCGAGGCGCCGCCGCTGAAGCTCTGGGACCGGATGCGGGAGGACCCGCAGTACGCCCCGGAGCACCTCGCCCTGGAGGCCGTACGCCGGCTGGGGCCGGAGGCGGCGCAGTGGGCCGCGCGGGCCCGGGCCGAACAGCCCGGCGTCTCCGCCGAGGCCCTGGCGGAGCAGGCGGTACGCAAGTTCGTCAACCACGCCCGGCTCTCGGGGGCGGTCTCGGGCGCCGCCGGGCTGCCCGGCGCCGTGATCGACGTGGGCGTGCTGGCCTGGACGCAGGCCCGGATGGTGCTGCACGTCGCCGCCGCGTACGGGGTCGACCCGCTGCACGGCGACCGGGCCACCGACCTGCTGGTGCTGCAGAAGGTGCACAAGGTCGCCGAGAGCGCCCGGCTCGCGCTCGGGGTGGCCGCCGGCCGGGAGCGCGCCGGGGCCCTCTTCGGCAGCGGCGGGCAGAACCCGCTCGGCAAGGTGATGCTGCGCCTCGGCGTACGACTGGCCCAGATGGCCGGGGTGCGCGCGGCGAAGCGGGTCTTCGCCAAGGTGGTGCCCGGCGCGGCAATTGTCCTCGGCACCTGGGCCAACTCGTCGGCCACCAAGGATCTCGCCGCGCGCTCCCACGCCCTCTACCGCCAGCACGGCGGACCGACCGTCCCCGGGCCCCGCCGGCCCTGAGGCGGGCCGCCGTACGCCGATCCCGCCGCCCGGTCCGGGTGGGCCGGTGCGGTCGGCCGGCAGGGTCAGGAACCGAGGCCCGATGCGCGCCACGCCACGTCGGCCAGCCGGTCCTGCCCCGCGGCGTTGGGGTGGAACCAGTCCAGCGGGTTGACCAGCTCCAGGTCGAACCGCACCCGGTGCACCGCTCCGCCGTCGTGCCGGCAGCGCGAGCCGTACGCCCTGCAGGCGGCGGCGAGCTGGGCGTTGTAGTCGGCGATCCGCTCCCGCACGGCCGCCCGGCGGGCCCGGTCGAGCGGGTCCGTCGAGGTGGGGTTGGCCAGCAGCGCCGGGCAGACGCCCCGCTTCCAGGCCCGTACCGCCCGCGCGTCGGTGTGCCCGACCTCCCAGAGCCGGTGCAGGTTGGGCACGCTCACCACCAGCACCCGGGCCTTCGGCCGCCCCTGCCGCAGCACCCGCAGGCCGCGGTCCACCTCGGCGCGGAACTGCTTCACCGGGGTCATCGCCTCGATGCCGCCCCGGCACACGTCGTTGGCGCCGATCAGCACGGTGACGTGGTCGACGCGGTCGCGTACCGCCCGCTGGGCCTGCCCCTCCAGCGACGCCGCGCGGGCCCCCGGACTGGCGTGGTTGTGGGCCTTGCCCCGGATCGCCGGGTTCCGGTCGAGCAACCGCCGGTAGAGGCTGTCGACGCGCAGCCCGTCGCCGGTGGACCACGAGTTGCGCTCGCACGAGACGAGCACCAGGCAGGAGCCGAAGCCGGTGCTGATCGAGTCGCCGAGGGCCGCGATGCCGCCGGGCGAGCCGGGCGACGGCGTCTCCCGTGGCGGGCGGGAGCCGGGCTCCCCGCCGCCCTCGCAGGCGAGCGCGACCAGCGCCAGCAGACAGGCGGCCACGGTGACCCAGCGTCGAGGCATACCATCCCCAGTCCCGCAGCGGAGAGCGACAGCGCGGTAACTCTAAGCGCGGCCCCGATGGGGCAACCCGCCGCTGTCGACAATGCGGCAGAGGGCTGTTCCGGCGCGGCTTCGCATGCTAGCGGATCGATACGTGGGCGGGGTCAGCGCGGCGGGCGGGGCCAGCGTGGCGGGGCGGGGTCAGCGCGCCAGGCGGGGGTCGGCACGCCAGGGCGCGGGCTGGCCGTGCAGCCACCAGTGCAGGGTCCGGGTGATCCGGGGCAGCACCAGGTAGGTCATCAGCGGGGTCAGCGTGAGGGTCATCATCAGCACCCGGGCGGCCAGCGGCACGTCCGGGAGGAAACGGCTGGTGAGCAGCGTCGCGGTCAGGCTGAGCGGGAAGAACGCCAGCCAGATCGTCACCGCCTGCTTCCAGCGCGGTGGGGAGGGCGGCGGCACCGTCGGCTCGGCGCTGACCGGCACGGTCTGCGCCACGTGCTCCGGCGGCGGGTCGAACCAGCCCTCGACGCCGGTACGCCGCTCGACCCGCGTGTGCTCGACGATGCCCTGCGCCGAGGAGAGCCACCAGTGCCGCTGCGGGGACTCCTCCCAGCGGCGCAGCGTGTCGTGGTCGGCGAAGCGGTAGATGATGTGCCACTCCCCGGAGCCGGGCGCGCTGCGTACCCAGCCGGACCCGAGGAATCCCGGGAACGCCTCGGCCAGCGCCGTGCCGGCCCGCATCCAGGCCACCATCTCGCTGGTCCGGGCGGGGTCGGTGCGCCGGGCGACGGCGACGGTCACCGGCAGCGCGTGGGTCATCGTCATACCGGCCATCCTCTCCGCTCGGAGCCGGTTCGACAGGCTCACGGGCCGCCGGTGTAACGCACCCCACCAGCGGGGTGACGCGGCCCACCGCGAGGGTCGACGCGGCGGGACCGGCGGGGCCGGCGTGGTCGACCGGCGGGGTGGCGCCGTCGAGCGGCGGGGCGGCGGCCGGGCCGACCCGCGCGGGGGGAGGAGGGGGAGCCCGGGGTCCCCGCCGGGGCGGGTTAAGCGGGAGGATCGGGGGTAGGTCGGTGAGATGACGAGATCGCAGCCCCGGCGCGCCCGTGGCACGGTCGGCCACGCCTACAGCGCGCTCAACATGCGTCTCCTGCTCGCCGGGTTCGGTCTGGTGACCATGACCGTCTTCGCGGTGCTGGCGTTCAACGCCGACCTGGTGTGGCTCGGGGTCCTCTGCGTGGTCTTCGCGGTGGTCGCCGTGGTCGACCTGATCATCATCCAGCGGCGCCGCGCCGCCCGCCGCCGGGAGGAACCGGGAGCCCGCCACTCACTCTTCGAGTGACAGGAGTACGAGATGCCCATCGCGACCACCAATCCCGCCACGGGACAGACGCTCAAGACCTACGACCCGATGTCGCCGGAGCAGATCGACGCCGCGATCGAGCGGGCCGACCTGGCGTACCGCCAGCTGCGCGGCACCACCGTCGACCAGCGCGGGCGCTGGCTGAACGCGGCGGCCGACCTGCTGGAGGCCGAGCGCGACGAGATCGCCCGGCTGATGACCACCGAGATGGGCAAGACGTACGCCTCGGCCCGGGCGGAGGTCACCAAGTGCGCCGCCGCCTGCCGCTTCTACGCGGCGAAGGCGGCCGGGTTCCTCGCCGACGAGCCCGCCGACGCGGGAGCGGTCAAGGCCACCCGCGCCTTCGTCCGCTACCAGCCGATCGGGCCGGTGCTCGCGGTGATGCCGTGGAACTTCCCGCTGTGGCAGGTGCTGCGCTTCGCCGCGCCGGCCCTGATGGCCGGCAACACCGGCCTGCTCAAGCACGCCTCCAACGTGCCGCAGACCGCGCTGCTGCTGGAGGACCTGTTCCGCCGCGCCGGCTTCCCCGAGGGGGCGTTCACCACCCTGCTGGTCGGCTCCGCCGAGGTCGACCGGGTGCTCAGCGACCCGCGGGTGCGCGCGGCGACGCTGACGGGCAGCGAGGGCGCCGGCCGCTCGATCGCCCAGATCGCCGGCCGGGAGCTGAAGAAGACCGTGCTGGAGCTCGGCGGCAGCGACCCGTTCGTGGTGATGCCGTCGGCCGACCTGGACCGGGCCGCCGAGGTCGCCACCACCGCCCGCTGCCAGAACAACGGCCAGTCCTGCATCGCCGCCAAGCGGTTCATCGTGCACGCCGACGTCTTCGACGCCTTCGCCGAGAAGTTCGCCGCGAACATGTCGGCCCTGCGGATCGGCGACCCGATGGATCCCGACACCGACGTCGGCCCGCTGGCCAGCGAGGGCGGGCGCGACGAGATCCACGCCCAGGTGCGGGACGCGGTCGACAAGGGCGCCACCGTGCTCTGCGGCGGCGAGCTGCCCGCCGGCCCCGGCTGGTTCTACCCGCCGACCGTCGTCACCGACCTGAGGCCGGAGATGCGGATGTGGTCCGAGGAGGTCTTCGGGCCCGTCGCGGGCCTCTACCGGGTGTCGTCGTACGACGAGGCGATCGAGGTGGCCAACGGGACCTCCTTCGGCCTGGGATCCAACGCCTGGACCCGGGACCCGGAGGAGCAGGAGCGCTTCGCCGTCGACCTCGACGCCGGGAACGTCTTCGTCAACGGGATGACCACGTCGTACCCGGAACTGCCCTTCGGCGGGGTCAAGAACTCCGGCTACGGCCGCGAGCTCTCCGCGCTCGGCATGCGGGAGTTCTGCAACACGAAGACGGTCTGGGTGGGCGAGGGGGCCGCCTCGGCCGGCGCCGGGGCGCACGCGGAGTAGCCCCGCCCGGCTTGATCGGCGTAGCCGGACGCCGTCGTGGGTACGGAGTGACGCCATGACGGTGTTCGGCTTCCACGCGTCCCACGAGCAGATCCATCCCCGCGCCCTGCTGGAGGCGGTGATCCACGCCGAGCGGGCCGGCTTCGACGCCGCCATGTCCTCGGACCACTTCGCGCCCTGGAGCGAGCGGCAGGGCCAGTCCGGCTTCGCCTGGTCCTGGCTCGGCGCCGCGCTCCAGGCGACCAATCTGCCGTTCGGGGTGGTCAACGCCCCCGGGCAGCGCTACCACCCGGCGATCATCGCCCAGGCGATCGGCACCCTGGGCGCGATGTACCCGGGCCGGTTCTGGGCCGCCCTCGGCACCGGCGAGGCGAGCAACGAGCACATCACCGGCGACGACTGGCCGCGCAAGGACGTCCGCTCCGCCCGGCTGCGCGAGTGCGTGGACGTGATCCGCGCGCTGCTGGCCGGCGAGGAGGTCAGCCACGACGGCCTGGTCCGGGTGGACCGGGCGAAGCTGTGGACCCGGCCGGAGCAGCCGCCGGCGCTGATCGGTGCGGCGGTCAGCGTTGCCACCGCCCGCTGGTGCGCCGAGTGGGCGGACGGGCTGATCACCGTGAACGCCCCGCCCGCGCACCTGCGGCAGATGATCGACGCCTACCGGGACGCCGGCGGGCGCGGGCCGCTGCACCTCCAGGTGCACGTGAGCTGGGCGCCGGAGCAGGCCGAGGCCGAGCGGCTCGCGTACGACCAGTGGCGCAGCAACGTCTTCGCCCCGCCGGTCTGCTGGGACCTGGAGACCCCGGAGCACTTCGACGTGGTCTCGCAGGACGTGCCGATGGAGAAGGTCCACGACGTCGTGAACGTCTCCGCCGACCTCGGCCGGCACGTCGGCTGGCTGGAGGAGTACCTGGAACTGGGCTTCGACCAGATCGCCCTGCACCACGTCGGGCAGGAGCAGCGGGACTTCATCGACGCGTTCGGCGCCGAGGTGCTGCCGAAGCTGCGCAGCGCCGGCTGAGCGGTCCCGTCCCGGGCCTGCGCAGCGCCGGCTGAGCGGTGGCGGCCCGCGCCGCTGCCGGGGCGTGCCGTGTCGACGGGCGAGCGGGTCAGGGCAGGCGGCGGGCGAGGACCTGCCCGGGCCACGGGTCGCGGCCCGGGCGCTCGACCGTGAACGGGTCGGTGGCGGTGAAGCCCTGCCGCTCGTACCATCGGACCAGCGCGCCGTCGTCGCCCGCGTAGCAGTCCACCCGCAGCAGGCCGAGCCCGCGCTCCCGGGCCAGCTCCGCGGCGTGCGCCAGCAGCCGGCCGCCGATGCCGGACCCGGCGTGCGCGCGGTCGGTGACCAGCAGGTTCACGTACAGCTCGGGTTCGGTGGCGGGTGGCACGTACTCGGTCGCCGTCCCGACCACCAGGGCGCCGACCGGCCGGTCGGCGAGCGTCGCCAGCCACAGCCCGCCGCCGCTCGTCCAGGCCTCGGCCTGCGCGATCCGCCGCGGGTCGGTCGAGGCCGCTTCGGTGCCCCACTGGCCGGTGCGGCCCCGCGCCGCCAGCCAGGCGATGGCGTCGTCGAACAGCCGTAGCACGGCGGGCGCGTCTGCGGGCCCGCCGGGACGCAGACTGGGGCTTGGCTGGTCGCTCATGACGGACATGCTCCTACACCCGTCCCCGCCCGGCCGCCCCTACTGCGTCGATCATGCAGTTGTGGCGCCCGGCAAAAGGTGCGATCCAGGGCACGCCGCCCACCACAAC
>NZ_JAVRFL010000021.1:0-124403 GCF_031845925.1 Micromonospora reichwaldensis
GGTGGGCGGGGGCGCCGCGGCCGGCCTGGCCGCGCCGCCGCCGGACGTCAGAGGGTGCTGCCGGTCACCGTGGTGCCGGTCTTGGTGATGCGGTACGCGGTCCGCGCGCCGCTCCAGAAGTGGAACGTGAGGGTGACGGCGCCATCGTCGACCTCGGCGAAGAACTCGGGCTTGAGAAGGATCGTCGACGCGGCGTAGTCGGGCTGGAAGTGCTGCCAGAACTCCTCGTACGGGGTCCAGTCCGCCGGTCCGGCGGGACTGCCGTCGGCGTACTTCGCCTCCATGGCGGCAGTTGGTCGCCGCGGAACTGGGTCGGGACGGCGAACGACTGCGTCGTCCCCGTCGCGGCAGCCTGGGTCGGCGGGTCGGAGGTGACGACGTCGATCCGCCACGGCACGCCCGCCGAGAAGCGGGCCTCGATGCTGGCGTTGACGCCGTACGCCCGGTTGCCGGCCAGCCGGGTGAGCGCGGCCGGGGTGAGCGTGAGCGTGTTGCCGGAGACGGTGTGGTCGGCACCGTTCGCCAGCGCCGTGCTCCCCTGCCACAACCCCTGAAAGGTCAGGCCGTTGAGGTTCAGCGTCAGCGACTTCGCCGGGATCGCGCACCTTCTGCCCCTGCTCGCGAGCCAGGTGAGTCTAGGTGGTCAGCCCGCCCCGCGAGCGGCCCAGCGCATGATCGGCCGGCTCGTCGTGCACGCCGCCTGGCGGCTCCTTCTGCAGATGCCCGTCGATGCGGGCGCCGGCGGCGTGTTGGTGGGCGCGGCTGGTCATCGAGTCCACGCTCACCGTCCAACCGATCCGGCCCTGCGCATCGCCCGCGGCCTGCAACGCCGACATGATCTTGTCCTCAGGTCCCGTCCCGCTGCCACCGGCGGAACAGGCCGTAGACGGTGGGCCACGGCGCGGACTCAGCCGGGACATCCCGCCATGGGGCGCCGATGCGGATCCGCCACCGGATCCATCAATGAGCTGTCGTTTCTCCCACTTCAGCGGACGACCTGTTTTGGCGCGGGAGGCAGCAGCGGAGCCAGAACAGCCCACTGCCCGTCGGTCAGGTCATGCCGCCTCGTCAGCCGACCTGGCGGCCTGCTCGATCTTCGCGCAGTAGGCTGCACGGGCTTCCTCGTCGATCTGGTTCTCGTGTTCGGCGCGCAACCCGGTCCGGCCGTCGAGGCCCTCGCGCAGGATATCGGCGTGCCCGGCATGCCGGATGGACTCGCCAAGGACATGGACCATGATGGCGAACAGGTTCGTGTCGGCATAAGGCTCCGGCCACCACGGCACGTGGCCGGGGGCGTCGAGGGGAAGCGCGGTGATCGTCGCGTCCGAGTGTTCCCACATGCGCCGGTAGAACGCGATGATCTGATCGCGGGTCTCGTCCTCGGTCGCCCACAGATCGCTGCCGTTGGAGTCCTGCCACCGGGGCAGCGGTTCCGGGGAAGGGCGGTCGAAGACCTCGCCGAAGTACCTGGCCTCGACGGTGGCCACGTGTTTGACCAGGCCGAGGAGGTTGGTCCCGGTCGCTGTCAAAGGTCGGCGGGCGTCGTATTCGGACAAGCCGTCGAGTTTCCAGAGCAGCGCCTTGCGGTCCCGCCGCAGTCTCCCGTGCAGGTTGGCTTTCGCGAAATCATCGATCACGCGGCATGAGCCTGCCATGGGCTACTCGTGGTCTCAAGATCCCGTACGTGGTCCGCAACGACCGGCAGAGCCGGGGCCTGGCCATGGCCACCGCCCTGACCTGCTACAAGAAGCTCGCGAGACTTGCCACGTGAGACAACCTCTTACGAAACACGCCTTAGAGGGCATCTGATCCGTGTAGTGGTTGATTCACGTTCGGTCGTGGCGATGGCGGATTTGGTTCGTTGATCGGGTCGTGGGTGTGAAGCGGCGTGGGTATCGGTCGGACTTGTCGGACGAGCGTTGGGCGTTGATCGAGCCGGTGCTGGCCGCGTGGCGGGCTGGCCGGGTGGGCTTGGGGATCAATCGGCCGGTGCATGAGCTGCGGGAGATCGTCAATGCGATCTTGTACGTGGCCAGGACGGGGATCGCCTGGGAGTACCTGCCGCACGACTTCCCGCCAGCGAAGACGGTGTACGACTACTACGCCAAGTGGGAAGCGGACGGAACCACGCAGCGGATCCACGACTTGCTGCGAGAACGGGTCCGGGTTGCTCGAGGCCGCAGCGCAAGCCCTTCGGCGGTGGTCCTGGATTCGCAGAGTGTGAAGACCTCGAGCAACGTCGGTGAGTCCAGCCAGGGCATCGACGCGGCGAAGAAGATCAAGGGACGCAAGCGACACATCGCCACCGACACCCTCGGCCTGCTCCTGGCCGTAGTCGTCACCGCCGCGTCGGTGCAGGACTCCACCGCCGGCCGGCACCTGCTCGACATCGTCTCCGCGGACCATCCAGCCGTGGTCAAGGCATGGGTCGACGGCGGCTACAACACACGCGTACGTGGACACGGCGCCGGGCTCGGCATCGACGTCGAACGGGTGCCCCGCCGCGCGGAGAAAGGGTTCCACGTCCAGCCTCGCCGGTGGGTCGTGGAACGGACCTTCGGCTGGCTGATGCAACACCGACGGCTCGCCCGCGATTACGAGACTCTTCCCCAGCGAGCGCGAGCGATGATCCATTGGGCCATGGCTAACACAATGAGCCGCTATCTCACCGGAGAATCCACCCTAACCTGGCGAAACGAAAGCCCTTAATCGGACTCACCTCGCCAAGCGGGATCAGATGCCCTCTTAGTGCCGGCCCGCCCCCGACAGAGGCGAACCGGAGCACTTTCATCTCGACTTCGGGTACTGCTCCGCCACGTCCCTGGACAGCACAGCTAGGCCGCGCTCCGGTCGAAGAGGTCGGCCGTCGCAAGGTCGAACAGGCTGTGTACGCGAAGGATGCCCTCGGGCGCCGCGGCCCCGTACGTCTGCTGCCGGTCCAGCCAGCATCCCCGTAATCCCGCGGCGGCGGCGGCTAAGGCATCGCCCTGAAGATCGTCACCGACGTACAGAACCTCGGAGGGTTCCCAGCCCATCCGCTCGCAGGCGCCGAGGAAGCTTGTGGGATTCGGCTTCGAAGCACCGACGTCGGAGGGCGTGAACAGCGGTGGCGTCGAGGGGAGACGGAGCGAGGCCAGTTTAGCTTCCTGCTGCGCGCGATCGCCGTTGCTCAACACCGCCACACCGGCGGGTGCCCCGCCGAGGAAACGCATCACCTCCGGGACGTCGCTATACGCTGCCCAGGAATTCTCATAGTGGCGCAGGTAGAGCGTGAAGAGGTCATCGGCTTGGTCGTCGCTCACGGCTCCGGTGTCTCGGCCGTAGGCGGACAGCACACCGCGGAGCCTAGCCCGCCGTTGTTCCTGGAAGGTCATTGTCTTGTCCAAGTACGCCCGCATGTGGACGGCCTCCAACCGCTGCCACTCTGCGTGAGCCTCGTACCGCGCCTCCTCGTCGAGGTCGGGAAGCCATTGCAGGCAGGCGGCGAGGAATGCCTTCTCCGCGGCACCCGTGTGGTCCAGCAGAGTGCCGTCCAGGTCCAGCAGGACGGCTTTCACCCGCATCGTCATCACACGACTCCCTGGAAGTCGACCGCTGTCCGCACGGCGCTCACGGTATCGCGGGTCATGGCCCATGGATTTCCCCGTAACCGGACCCAGGGCATCACCGACCACTCGGCCGGCAGCCGGACAAGCCCTTCCTTTGCCACCTTGAAGACGCCTTGTGGATCCGCGGAAACACAATCAGCCCGTGGCGCTCCCTGATGCTCAATCGCAGTCCGGGCGCCCACTGGAGCACCTTCATCGCCGACCGATCAGCGACGGTCATGCAGGCGTCCGGGAACCGCATCGCTCGCGGTGTCGTACAGGCGCTGGAGAGCCAGGTCATCAACACCGCCCGCTACATGGGCCGGACCGAACGCTCCCTGTGCGTGGCGTCCAACCGCGGCCACCGGCGCATCTACGAGCGCATCGCCGCGCACGACCCGGACGGCGCGGCCGAGGCCATGTTCACCCACATCACCGAGGCCTGGCTGGTCCGCCGCAGCGGTTCGGGCAAGCCGACCCGCCTGCAACGCTGGCCCGGCCAGGAGGCCGGCGCTCAGGATCCTCGCCATCCCGGCCCGACGTCAGGCGGCGCCGGCCCCCGCGTCGCGAGGGCCGGCGCCGCCTGACCCGTCTGCGTCACGAGAACTGCGCGAAGAACCTCCAGATCTCACCCTTGGTCCAGGTGGTGACGCCACTCTCGGCGTACGTCCCGTCCACCGGTCCGGGCATGTGACCGTTGTCGAACGCGGCCCACTGGACCGGGTAGCCGGCCCTGCAGCCGGAGTAGGTGGTCGTGATGTGCGTACGGCTGCCCGGCCCCGGCTCGGGCGGGTTCTGGGCGGTGCAACCGTTGTTCCGGACGAACGTGTCGCGCAACGAACGCCCCTGCGCGATGTTCAGGACGTTGTCCGAGATGCCGTGCAGCCCGAAGTACGCGATGGGCTGCGTACCGCCGCTGCACCCGCTGATCTGTGCGCCGGAGATGACCGCGACCGCCCGGAAGACGGTGGCCCGCGCGCAGGCGAGCGCATAGCTCATGCCGCCGCCCCAACTGAAGCCGAGGGCGAACCGCTGCCTCGGGTTGACGCAGAGGTCACTCTCGATCCGTCTGATCATGTCGTCGACGAAGGTGACGTCCTCACCGCCGGCGTTGCCCCAGCCGTTGCCAATTCCCTGGGGCGCGACCAGGATCGCGCTGTTGTTCGACTGCTCCTGCTGCCCGTAGTAGGACCAGGCCGTCCCGCTGGTGCCGCCTGAGGATATCTCCTGCATGGTGCCGCCGCGCCAGTGGAACGCGAAGATCAGCCGGTAGGGGTTGTTGCTGTTGTAGTTCGTGGGCACCCGCAGGATGAAGGAGCGGCTCTTGCCGTTGCTCTGAATCGTGTGCGTGCCGCTGGACAGCGTCGGGGCCCTACCGCACCCGGTGCCTCCCGGCGGCGGATCGTCGCTGCCCGCCCGGACAAGCTGCCACTGCTGGTTGGCGCCGTTCCAGTCGGAGTACTGCACGATGTTCCCACCGTCGGCGGTGGAGGCACCCTGCACCTCCACGGCCTTGCCGCTGTGCCGGCTGATCAGCCGGACGTGACCGCCGTCCGAGTCCGCGAGCCGAAACTGCTGGTTCGTCGCGTTGGTGTCGGACCACTGCACGATCGCTCCGCCGTCGGCGGTCGACCAGTTGTGCACATCGAGGACCTTGCCGGAGTGCCGGGACTTCAGCCTGTAGTAGCCGCCACCTGAGTCCAGGAACTGCCACTGCTGGTTCGCCCCGTCGTTCCGCGTCCACTGGCTGATCCGCGCACCGTCGTTGGTGGCCGAGGCGTACAGGTCCAGCGCCTTGCCGCTGTTCCTGTTCAGCAAGACGTACCAGGCGCTGGTGTCCACGGTCGCCGCAGCCGCGGGGGCCGCGTCCACGGCGACCAACGTGCTGGCCGCGATGACCGCCGCAGCCGTCGCGGCCAGCCCTGACCGCCAGCGATGTCTCGGTGGAAGGGCGCGACGACCCGCACCGATGGCATTCATGGTCCACTCCTCTGGTCGGGGTCACCCGCGAGCGGAACGCACGCGGGTGGCCTGGCGTGCGTGCCGACGTCTGGTGGCGTCAGCACGGTGTTCGTCGTACGGGCGCGATGCGGCCACCGGCGCACGTCCCTGGCCGGTTGCCCGCCTGCGGTGGCGCGAACGGATGCTGTCCGCGCCACCGAACGGAGGACCAGCTACCCGATGCGGATCAGCTGCCATTGCTGGTTGTTGCCGCCCCAGTCGGTGTACTGGACGATGTTCGCCCCGTCGGCGGTGGACCCGCCCTGCACCTCCACGGCCTTGCCGCTGTTGCGGTTGACCAGGCGCAGGTAACCCCCGGCCGACTCGGCGAGGCGGAACTGCTGGTTCGTGCCGTTGCCGTCGCTCCACTGCACGATCGCCGCACCGTCGGAGCCGGAGAAGTTGTAGACGTCCAGCACCTTGCCGGAGAGCCGGGACTTCACCCGGTAGTAGCCGCCGCCGGAGTCCACGAACTGCCACTGCTGCTGGTTGCCGTTGTTGCGGGACCACTGGGTGATCCGGGCGCCGTCGTTGGTCGCGAGGTTGTAGACGTCCAACGCCTTGCCGCTGTTCCGGTTCACCAGCACGTACCAGGCGCTGGTGTCGACCGGGGAGCCCGGCGGAGGCGTGGTGGGCGGGTTGGTGCCGGCGTTGAGGGCGTTGAGAACGGCGTCGTACGCCGCCTTCTTGTTGCCCGACCGGTCGAACAGCAGGGCGTCGTCGTCGCCGCGCCAGGAGTCGCTGTCCCGCACCCCCCAGACCGTGATGCCGTTGCAGCGCGCGACGGCCAGGCAGGCGCGGGTGACCGTGGCGAAGATGTTGGCCTGGTTGGAGCCCTTCATGACGTCGAGTTCGGTGATCTGGACGTCGACGCCGAGGTCGGCGAAGCGCTGCAGGTTGGCCTGGTAGTCCCCCGGGATCGAGGTTCCCAGGTGGGACTGGAAACCGACGCAGTCGATCGGCACGCCCCGGGACTTGAAGTCCCGCACCATGTTGTAGATACCGGTCGACTTCGCATTGACGCCGTCGGTGTTGTAGTCGTTGTAGCACAACTTCGCGCCGGGATCGGCCGCCCTGGCGGCGCGGAACGCCGCCTCGATCCAGTCGTTGCCCGTGCGCTGCAGGTTGGAGTCACGCCGACCGCCGCTGCCACCGTCGGCGAACGCCTCGTTCACCACGTCCCAGGAGTGGATCTGGCCTCGGAAATGGGTGGCGACCTGGGTGACATGGTTGATCGCGGCGTTGCGCAACGCGCTACCGGAGAGGCTCTGCGCCCAACCCGGCTGCTGGGCGTGCCACAGCAGGGCGTGACCCCGCACGCTCATGCCGTTGGCTCGAGCGTGACTGACGAGACGATCACCGCCCGTGTAGCTGAACCGACCCTGTTGCGGCTCGGTGGCGTCCCACTTCATCTCGTTCTCGGCGACAACGCTGTTGAACTCGCGGTTGAGAATGCCAACGTACTGGCTGTCGGAGAGCTTGCCCGTCGCGACGGCCGCGCCAAAGTAGCGCCCCTTCTCGGCGGCGGACGCTTTCAGGGTCGTCCCGGCACTGGCCGTCGGGGCCAGCGCCACCGTCATACCCGCGGTCAACGCGACGGCGAGGGCCATCGTCGACAGCAGGGTTCTCTTGGATCTCATGGCTTTCCTTTCCGGTGAATCCGGTGGTGGTGATGTGCCAGTTCGCTCGGGCAAGCCGGTCCGGGACGGCGGACGCGCCTCGCGGACGGTCAGACGGGTGGGTGGCGACGCCGCCCAGGTGCGCTCCGCCGGTCGTCGTCGGCCGGTCCGCGCTGGCACGGGCAGTCCGACCGGCTGTCGCACACAGCTGCTGATCGTCCTGAAGCGACGTCCGCGCACCCCTGGGGATGCCCTGGACGCGAGGTTCGGCCAGCGAGCTCGCCCGGTGAGCCACAGGTGCCGTCATCCTCGACATCGAGGGTGAGCGATAACATCTCGTTCGTCAATACGTGCCGGCGCCTCAATGCCCACACCTCCGGGGCACAGTCGGAGCGCGCCGGGCGCGGCGCGCATCGCCGGGGGCGCACGTCCGAGAGATCGGGTTCGGCGAGCGAGAAGCCGGCGTCGGCCCCGCTGGACCGCGACATCCCGACTGGGTGTCCGGGCCGGCGACCTCGGTCAGGGAAATAGATGTCGAGTAATGTTAGCGATATCATGGCCCCGGTCGAACGGCGAGTTCCGCGCTGCGCCCTGACGCGCTGCGGGCGTGCGTCAGGTTGCGCACGCGGGGGTGATCCCGCACGGGAAGATCGAGCTGCACACGGAGACGCTGCTCCTCGCGCACGCGGGGGTGATCCTCGCTGTGGATGCCGCGACCTCGTTGATCTCCGCCAACCGGGCGTCCGCCAACGCTCGCCGCGTACTCGGCAGCCGCCGCGGCTTCGCCACCTTCAGCGCCGGGTTGTCCGCCTCCGAAAGCAACCCGTCGGCGACCGCCCGCCGGTACAGGCAGCGCAACGATGCGATCAGGTGCTCGGCCGCGCTTCGCCCACCCCGGGCGTTGCGCCGGGCGACGACGTGCGTCTTGACATACTCCGCCAGCCGCTCGATCTCCGACGGCGTCGGCTCGTCAATGCGCCGCTGGCCCCACTGCTCGACCACACGCTTCCAGTAGGACCCGTACGCGCGCCGGTTGCCGGCACTGACCGCAGCGGCCACCACCGGCACGTACTCCGCGAACGTCGGCGCCGGCGGACGATCCGCCATCGCTTCCATCAGGTCGGCGGGCGAGATGCCCATCCGCGACAGCAACAGCCGCGCGGCATCCAGCTCCGCCTTGCCCGCCATAGCTGCGCTCACGCGTCATCACTACCCAGCACCGCTCGCTCGGCGTGGGCGACCATCTCGTCCAACAACCCTGGCGGATACACCACGAGTAGGTTCGCGGCGGGCTCCGCGGTCAGCAGGACCCGCTCCTCCGCTCCGAGCCCGCACCAGTGCCGCACCGCAGTCGGCAATGACAGGTGCCCCTGACCGGTGACGGTGAAGACTCCCCGGGGATCACGGCGCACGACGATGGCCCCAGCACCGTGACGGATGTCCAGCCGCACGCCAGGCCCCCAGCCCAGCGCGCCGATGATCGCCCGAGCACGGATCCGGCCGCTGCTGTCGACCGAAGCCAGGCGATACATCCGCGCTTCGGTGCGCTGCTGCGGGAGAGCCGGCATTGGTAAGGGCGCCCGACGCAACGGAGCGGCGGAGCCGGCCCGAGCGGCCCTCGACTGGTCCGGAAGCAGAACCGGAGGAACGACCGAAGCTATCGAGGGCTCAGCCACAACGACCACCGCCCTCGTCCGGAGCCAAGCCGGTAGAGGCGGTGACAGAGATCAGATTCGCGTGGTCAAGTGCGCCTGACCACCAGTACGCGAAACACAGCATGGATGCTGCAATTTGGTGTCCGATGATTGACACGAACCGATGCCCAACTCGGGCTGCGCATCGTCGGCGCCATCCCGATCGGTGGATAGCAACCCTCGCCGGGTTAAGTAGTTGGTGGCAGCGTCGTTCATCGCGGGGCGGCTCGGCTGGACTGTCGATCACCGATGTTGATGTTGAGGATGATGGGCAGGTCTGGCCGTTCGAGGGCCTGGCGAATGTGAGCGAGGGCGTTGCTCTCGATGCGGTCTCGTATGGCGGCGATGTTCGCGGAGTCTTCGGTGCGCACCGTGATCGTGAGCCGGGGATCGGTGGGGCTCCCATAGACCTTTGCGTGGCTGGTGTCGACGCCTCTGTAGGAATTGATCTCGGTGGTGACAGCGTCGGTGAGGGCGTTGGCGTCCAGCGATGTGCAGCCTGCGGATGGAGCGGAGGTAATGGTGATGTCGGCGGCGCGTGAGCGTGGGGTCAGGACGGCGATGAGCCAGCGCAGGGCGAGTATGGCCGCGGCCAGGCCGACGAGGGCGGCTACCGGCCAGAACCAGACGTTGTTGTCGCCGAGGTACCGGGCGATCGGGTTGTCGGTCAGGTGTCGGTCGGCGAGGTGGTGGCCGAGGACGTCGGTGCCGGCGAGGATCCCTGCAGTGCCGGCGGCTAGCAGAGCCATGCCGAGGACAGTGAGCAGGGCGCGGGTGGTGCGGTCGGCGTGCATCAGCGCTCCCGGGTGGTGACCCGGACCGACAGTCTCGGTGGGCGGCTCAGGTGCAGGGCGTTGAGCTGTTGTCGGGCAGCTTCAGTCAGGGTTGTCCGCAGCGAGCCCGTGTCGGAGTCGCCGGTTGCGCGGGTGGTGGCGCTGATGCGGGCGCGGTGTCGCCGGACGGTGACGTGGGCGTGGCTGACGCCGTCGATGCCGGTGACGGTCCGCCGCAGGCTGTGCGCCAGGCCGCGGCGGGTGATCGCGGCGTCGGTGGCCACGTTGACGGCGGCGATCGGCAGCCGGGCCGGACGTCGTGGTGTGAGCTGCGCGATAAGCAGCAGCAGCCCGACTGCCACCAGGCCGACGCTGAGTAGCAGGACAGGCGCCGCGCCCCATGAGGTGCGGGCAGCCCAGTCGTAGACGCCGGGCCAGTTGAGAAGCACCGGGCGGTGGTCGGCGCGTTGCGCGATCACCTCGATCACCCCGACGGTCGCGGCCAGAATAGCGCCGACAGCCAGGAGCAGCGCGAGCAGGCGGTTGAGGACTCTCACGGCCGAACACGTTCGGTGGGGTTGGAGGCGGTGATCAGTCCGGTGACGCTGATCCGGATCTCGGCGACGGTCAGACCGGTCAGGTCATGCACCCGGTTCTGGACATGCTCGCGTACCTGGGTGCTGACGTGGACGATGGAAGCGGGCCACCGGGTACTGATGGCCAGGTCCAGGTAGACGGTCCGGCCGTCGACGTCCGCGGAGGCCTTCGGCGCCTGGCGCAGGCCGGTGCGGCGGATGCCGAGGTGTCCGGCGCCGGGCATCGCGTGGCCAAACACCCGCGGCGCGGCGCCGCCCGCGTCGGGGATCTCGAGGACGGCCTGCGCGGCGATCTTCTCGACAACCCGGTCGGCAATAGTGATTCGTCCGATTTCGGCGGCACTGGCCAGGGGCGGAGGTCCGGTTCGGCGGTCAGGGTCATCGAGGGCTCCGTCGGCCCTGCAGGTAGCCGCTGAGGTCGAGGTCGCCTGCAAGGACCCGGGCGACTGCGAGGCCGAGGCCGCCGAACAGGGCGACGATGAGCATCTGTCCGAAGCCGCCGAAGGCAATGGCGAAGCCCAGTGCCAGGCCGACGATGGTCCCCAGGAACATGCGGTTCATGGCGTTCTCTCTCCCAGTCTGTTCCGTCATCGGGTTATCCGAATGGGCGGTGGGTCTTCGATGTCGGCGACGATCACATCGACGCGGTGCAGCGGTGCCACCGCGCCAGCTGCGCGGCGGATCTGCGCGGCGAGTTCGGTGGCCGGTGCCCAGCGGCTGCGGACCTGTATCCGGACCGTGCCGGCGGTGACGGTGATCCCGTCGATCCGCCGGCCGGGGAGATAGGTGGCCGCGCCGGAAGGCGCTCCGGCCACCAGATCCGCCACGGCCGGGCAGCCGCGCACCGCGGCGGCTACGAGGTCGACGTCGACCCCGTCGACGATCGCGGTGAACGGCCGCCCGGCCAGGACGGTGACGGTCATGCGACGCGGGACTCGGGACGGTCCTCGGGTGCCTCGGGCATGTGCACGTCGTCGACGCTGATGTTGACCTCGACGACCTCCAGGCCGGTCATCCGCTCGATCGCGGTCTTGACGTTGCGCTGGATACTGCGGCCGAGTTCGGCGATGCTGATGCCGTACTCGACGACGATGTCCAGATCGATCGCTGCCTGGGTCTCGCCGACCTCGACGCCCACGCCCTGGGCGACGTTCGGGCCGTTGCTGCCCGGGATCCGCTCACGGAGAGTGCCAAACGCGCGAGTGGTGCCGCTGCCCATCGCATTTACCCCGGACACCTCACGGCAAGCGATCCCGGCGATCTTCTGGACGACGTTCTCGGCGACGGTGATCTTGCCCTCGGCGGTGTTCAGTCGGCTCTGCCGCGTGCGTGGCAGGGTGACTGTGCTGTTTGCTGGCGCTGTCGGTGTGGCTTGCTCGTTGTTGGTCATTGCCGTTGTCATCAGAACACGTACTCCTTCATGATGAGGCGCTATTGGACGCCTGCGGAGTGGGTGCGGCGTCGATCGCCGCAGTGGCATTGGGTTGATTGCCGGAGGAAGCGCCGCGAGCTGGCGATTGCCGTGAAGTCAATGGCGTTGACGGGTTCGCGGGGATCATGACGCCCAGGGGACGGCCATCGTAGAAAAAGGCGACTGACTGCTGATCGGCGGTATCGACCATCACACCCATCGTTCTTTCTACTTGCCGTCAAACAGACGCCGCTGTGTGGCGTTGCTCGGCGGTCTCCGCCAGTTGGGAGCTAGAGGTGGAACCATTCAGTCCGCGGTCCTCACCAGCCGGACGGGCCTGGTGGCCGGCCCGTCGATCGCCTCGTCGCCACAAGGCTCGAAGCTCAGGCCGCCGCCGACGATCAGCTGACGCGTAGGACCTGCCGGGGCGCTCGTCGAAGCAGCATCGCCTCATTGCGTCCTTAAAGGCACCACTCGATGTTAAAGGCACCACTCGATGAATGAGACCGCGAGCCCAGCCGTAGTAGTGGATTGTGACGACTATCCGATGGCTGATCGGCGCAGACCGCCAGGATCACACGCAGCAATGCGGCACCCCCACTGGGCAGGGCGCTGCCATGTCATAGTCCACATGGCTGCAAATTGCGTGATCAGGGGTCGACTCGGTGGACGCCCCTGCTGGCAAATCAGGGGCACTCTACGGCTTTGGGCTGTTTGCCACCGGGGACCTGAGCGACAACCTCATCGTACGCCCTATCACGTCAAACCGCGACGCGAGCGTTGGGTTCTATCGTGGTGTCGGCACCCCGGGCTGGCGGGCGACCGCAGCCGGGGAGAAATCCTCCGAGCCGCCGATGATTGCCTGGGCGAACTCGGACAACCGCCGGTTGCGGCTTCGAGCGCCGCTGCGCATCAGGGCGAACGCCTCATCCACATCAACCTGGAGGCGTTCAGCGAGGACGCCCTTTGCCTGTTCGATCAGGACCCGGCTGTTGAGCGCGGTCTGGAGTTGCTCGATGAGCATCGAGCTGCGGTGGATGGCGCGTTGCTGGAGCAGCCCGATGGTTGCCACGTCGGCGAGGGCCTTGTCGACACGCAGCTTGCTCTCGTCCAGGGTGCGCGGGTGAACGTCGAACAGGTTCAGCGCCCCGATCACCTCGGAGCGCAGGCGCATGGGCACGGCATGTACGTAAGCGAAGCCGACCTCGGCGGCGGCGGCGAACCTCGGCCACCGGTCCGCGTTGGGCGGGTCGGCCACCGACACGGGCCTGCCGGTGCGGAAGCAATCAACACAGGGGCCTTGGTCGATCTGCAGCTGAAACAGCTCCAGCAGTCTGGTCCGCTCGGAGGAGGCGGCCACCACCTGTAGCGCGCCCTGCTGGTCGGTCAGCAGCACCCCGCCGCGGAGACGCGCAGTAATTCGACGCACCGGTTGGTGAGGACATGCAGGAAGTCGACCACATCGAAGTCGCCAACGAGCGTGTCGGCCATCTCCACGAGGACGTCCGTTAACTGGCTCTCGGTCATGTCACCAACCTTCGCTCACACCATAGCCTCGCACGGTCCTCGGCGACACCGCAGAAGTGCGGACGGTCCGCAAACGACTCCACCATCTTCGCGCCCGTCACCGGCCGCTCTCCGGCGGTTCGGGGTCAAAACGTAGTCGTCGGGCGACCACGTCACTCGCGACGTCCCGCAGGCGCCGATCGTGGGCATAGGCGAAGACGCGTAGCTGGACGAGCGCCACCGACAGCGGAACCCCCAACTGGACACTGATCATCCCGGTGGGCTGATGCACCTCGGGATGCCGCAGGCCTGACTGCTCGGTTCAGTGATCGTCCTGGTCCGAACGCCTTCCCGGCAGGCCGTCGAGCAGCATCGCGCACACCGTGTCAGCCATCACCACAACGTCGGCCAACTGCTCGTCGTCGAGGTTCCCGGCCCGCATCCGATAGAGGTCCAGGACGCCGAGACGGATCCCACCGAGTTGCAGCGGCAACGCGAACACCGCGTGGACCCCGACAGCCATGGCTGCCTTCGCGAATACTAACCACCAGTCCTGGCAATGCGGCGCCGCGAGGTCCGCGACCAACACGGGACCACCGCTGATCGCGTCGACGGAGGGGCCCTCCCCCAGGGTGAAGGTCAGCTCCTCCAGGTCGGAGGCCACCAGGTCACTGGCACCCAGGACCTCCCGTCGGGTGTCGCGCAGGCACACCGCGACGGCTGCGCAGTCGACACCGGTCACCGCCACCGACACGCCGCAGAGGTGCTCGACCGCGACGGTCGCACCCCGCGCCTCGGCCACGGCCAGGGCCCACAACCGAAGCCTGCGCTCGGTGCTCACCGACACGCCAAGGATACGACCGGGCAGGTTCTGTCGGACTCAGCCGGCCCTGGCGGGTCCGTCGAACCTGAACAAGGCCCAGCGGTGCGGTGTCGGGATCTGACCCCGTTGAAAAGCTCGTTTATGATTCACTCCATCAAATAGTTGACGGACAGCCGCCGGGTAGCTGACCGCGGCACGGCATTTGGCCAGTCGAGGCGACCCGTCGAGTAGCTGCAGGTAAGTCAACCCGCGCGATGTCGCCACCCCAATCACAGCCATAGAGGTGCATCGTGGCGAGGGCGGCGTGTCTAGGTTGTCGCGACCCCTTGTTCTTGCGATACGTCGTGCACGATGGTGACCGGGCAGGCCGCGTGGTGCAGGACGGCGTGGCTGACCGAGCCGAGGCGGCGACCATGAAGCCCGCCGCGTCCGCGGGCCCCGAGTACGACAAGTTGGGCGCGGTCGCTGGCGGCGACGAGCGCGTGTGCCGCTCGGCCGGTCGCCAGTTGCCGCTGCACGACCACCTGCGGGTACTTTTGCGACCAGCCCGCCAGTGCTTCGGTCAGGACCTGGTCCTGCTCGACGTATTCGGACCCGGAGTCGACCATGGCCATCGAACCGTGGTCGGTGATGTTCGATTCACGCCGAGTATGCAGAGCCCGCAGATCAACACTGCGAAGCGCGGCCTCGTGGAAGGCGAAACCGATAGCGGCGTGGTTGCTTGGCGAGCCGTCCACACCGACCAGGACCTCACCTCCGGTCGTCGGCGTCCCACGTGTGATCAGGACAGGGCAGGCGGCGTGCGCGGCCACCGTCACCGCGACCGAACCGAGCAGCAAATCGGGAAAGCCGCCCCGACCGCGGTGTCCGAGAACGAGGAGGTCCGCGTCGGCTGACTCGCGGATCAGGACGGTGGTCGGGTTCCCGGCCAGCACCTCGCCGGTCACCGGCACCTCGTCGGTGTTTGCTCGGTCGATGGCGGCTCGGATGGCCCGCTGCGGGTCGGACAGGACTCCGCCGGCCAGTTCGCCGGCCGGGTCGTTGTGCGCCCAGGCGGGGTGATCGGCCCATGGGTCGCAGTACACGATGCGTACCGGACGTCCGCGTAGCGCGGCCTCATGGACTGCGAGGTCAACGGCGACGAGGCTGCAGTCAGACCCGTCGACTCCGACAAGGATTGCTGGACCGGTCATGGTTTACCTCCGGTGGATGCTGATGAATGTCCGGTGGGCCCTGCACCACGGCGGTGGGATGGGCGGCGAAGCGGGCCGGTCATGAGTGCTTGGCGACGGTGAGCAGCACCGCGGCGTCTTCGAGCGCCTCCAGCGTGTGCCGACGATTCGGCACGATCAGCAGGTCGCCAGGTGCGCCGTCCCAGGACGTTTCGCCAGCGCCGAGCCGGATCCGGCCGTGCAGGACGTGGACCGTGGCCTCGCCGGGGTTCTCGTGTTCGCTGAGCATCTGGCCGGCGGCCAGCGCGATCATCGTCTGGCGGAGTTGGTGCTCGTGGCCGCCGTGAACGGTGGAGCTGCTACGCCCGCTGGAGGCGCTGTGCGCGAGCTTGAGCTGTTGGCTGGCCAGTGCGGGCAGGGAGAATTTCTGCATGACAGATCCTGTCAGTCTCGTCGTGCGGGTTCTCGTGAACCGCTCGGCCAGCTCAGGTCGCCTCCGGGGATTCCGAAATGGGCCTACCAACCTCCGCTGGTGGTGGTGCGGTCGAGTGGATGCGGCGGTCGAGGCGGATGGCGGCGTAGCCCAGGACGGACACGGCCGTCACGATCAGCAGGTCGGTTGCGGTGACTGGTTCGGTGCCGAGCAGCTGACGCAGTGGCGGAGCGTAGATGGCGGCGAGTTGCAGCAGTAGAGCGGCGCCGACGGCGGCGAACAGCATGGGGTTGGCGGCTGTGCCGGGGCGGGCGCGTGATCCCAGGGCCACGGCGAGTTGGGTGAGGCCCAGTGCGAGGAACGTCAAGGTCTGCCATGGCCGGTCGGTGGTGTGCGCCCACACGCCGACGCCAATCGTGACGGCGGCGATGACCGCCGCGACGCGCAGGACGCGTTGCCACAGTCCGGCGCCGAGGACGGTTTCAGCTGGCGGGCGTGGGGGCTGGCGCATGGCGTCGGGGTCGGCGGGCTCGCTGCCCATCGCCAGGCCGGGCAGGCCGTGGGTGAGCACGTTGATCCAGAGGATCTGGGCCGGGAGCAGCGGCAGCAGCTGGTGCACGGTGGCGGGGTCGTCGCCGGAGACGAGGTACGGCTTGTGCCCGTACCGGACCAACAGCGCGCACAGCTCGTCGTCGCCGATCCGGGCCAGCACGGCCGGGTTGGCGATCTTGTACCCGTTCAGGTGCAGGATCGGCAGTACCGCGCCGTCACCGACTGGGTCGAGGAACTTGTTGGAGTGCCACGACGCCGCCAGGGGCCCGGTCTCGGCCTCTCCGTCACCGATCACGCATGCCACGACCAAGTCGGGGTTGTCCAGGGCGGCGCCGTACGCGTGCGAGAGCGAATACCCTAGCTCGCCGCCCTCGTGGATCGACCCGGGCGTCTCCGGCGCGACGTGCGACGGGATACCGCCGGGAAACGAGAACTGGGTGAACAGTCGACCCATCCCGGCCCCGTCCCGCGAGATCCTCGGGTAGACCTCGGAGTACGTGCCCTCCAACCAGGTGTTCGCGACCAGGCCGGGGCCGCCGTGACCCGGGCCGGTCACGTAGATGACCTTCTGGGACCGGGCCGCGACGATCCGCGACAGGTGCGCGTAGAGCAGGTTCAGGCCGGGCGTCGTACCCCAGTGTCCGAGCAACCGTGGCTTGACGTGCTCCGGCACCAGCGGCTCCCGCAGCAGCGGATTCCCCATCAGATAGATCTGACCGACGGACAGGTAGTTCGCGGCCCGCCAGTACGCGTCGACGCGTTCGAGTTCGTCCGTGCCCAAGGGTCGGGCGTCGGCGATCTGGAAGGTTGAGGCGTCCAGCTCGGGTGGGGTGCTGGTCACGGTCATCGGGGTGTCGCCTTTCCGGCTTGGAGCGTCATGCGACGCGGTGGCGCGGCGGGGGGACGAGTCGCGACGTATCGACGGCACGCCGGGGGGCAGCCTCAGGAGGCGGGCACCGTGCGGACCGCGCCGTTGACCGGCGGGGCGGCGTCCACGACGGGGCCACGCGGCGCCGGAGCGACGTTCGCCGCGTCGGCCTCCCGGGCGAGGAAGGCACCGAGCTCGCCGATCGTGCTCATCAGCGGCGCCGGGAACACCACGGTGGTGTTCTTGTCCACACCGAGCTCGACCAGGCTCTGCAGGTTACGCAGCTGCAACGCCAGGGGGTGGGCCATCATGATGTCCGCGGCGGCGCCGAGCGCGTCCGCGGCGAGCGCTTCGCCCTCAGCCGCGATGATCTTCGCGCGCTTCTCGCGCTCCGCCTCGGCCTGACGGGCCATGGCGCGCTTCATGCTCTCCGGCAGCTGGATGTCCTTCAGCTCGACGATGGTAACCTCGACACCCCAGTCCTCGGTGGCCACGTCCAGGATCGTCTTGATGTCGACGTTGATCCGGTCGGTCTCGGACAGCGTCTCGTCGAGGGTGTGCTGCCCGACGACCTTGCGCAGGGTGGTCTGCGCGATCTGGTTGATGGCGGCCCCGACGTTCTCGATCGCGACGACGGACTTCACCGCGTCGACGACCCGGAAGTACGCGACTGCGGAGACGTCGACACTGACGTTGTCCCTGGTGATGATGCCCTGCGACTGGATCGGCATGGTGATGATCCGCAGGCTGACGCGGTTCAGCACGTCGATGAACGGGATGATCACCGTCAGGCCCGCGCGGCGGACCCCGATGACCCTGCCGAGCCGGAACAGCACACCCTGCTCGTACTGCTTGACAACTTTCAACGCCAGCGACAACAGGAACAGAACCAGTACCAGGACGACGACGAGCCACACGTACGACATGACAGGTTCCTGACTTCGGCCGCAGCCGGATCTTCGTGCGCGAGAGACAGTGCCCAGCGAGAAGCGCACCCGATCGCTGCGGAGGCGAAGATCGTCGAGGTGCCCGCAACGGCCAACTACCGGCCACCGGGGTCCAGGGCGACAACCTGACCATACGCCTGTCGGCGGCATCCGTCGTACCGCGCGGCCCACGGCTCTGATCGACAACGTCGACCCCGCGCATGGCGCGTACGGTGGGGTCGTCGCTCGGGACCCCGGTGCCCCCTTCCGCTCGGCCCGGCAGGGGCCCGATTGTCGAGCCTCCGGTGACGGCCTCGGCCCGGGACCCGCTCGCACCCGGCCGAGCACCACCTGCTCACGCACGACGCGTCCCGCCGTATCCGCGCCCTCCGTCTCGCCCACCGCCGCTTTCGCGCTGCTCCGCCCCGCACTGCCTGTCCTCGACACCTGAAGGACACCTGCCGGTTCTGGCTGAGCAGGATCAGCGGGGCCGCATATGCAGCCTGGGTGGAGAAGAGCAGGTTGAGCAGGATGAACGGGTAAGGATCCCAGTGGTGTAGGACGGCGATGATGTTTGCCCCGATTTAGACGGTGACTATGCCGGTCTGGATGATGATGAAGCGCCAGGAACCGAACACCGCGGTTACCGAGTCCGCCAGGCGCTGTCCAGCGTTGCGGTGGTCGTGCCGGTACTGGTTGGCAGGATGCCGATGGTGTGCCGAGGCCATGGTGGCCGCCGCCCGTCCTGACGGGACGCGTCGCGGGACGCAGGGACCGGGCGGGTGGGTGCCCGACCGCCGTCGGTCGACGATCTGGTTCGGCCAGCAACTACGGCGTCCTCATGCCGTTACCGCGACATCCGCGGTGGCGCTCCGCGGCAGGATGGAGAACCGAGCTCGGATCGAATCAGCCGGTGACGGGGCGGCCGTCGATGGCCGGCGCCGGGCGTGGTGCGTAGGGCGTGCCGCCCGCAACTCCGCCGGGAGGACACAACGGCGAAGACGGTCAGAGCCACCGGGGTCCGGGGCGGGGCCCTCACCCTACGCGCGGCGCGCCACAGCCGACACCTACCCACCTCGGGACGTAGCCCGTGCCGATCAGTGAACAACCCTCAGTGCACGCGGCGCCTTTTCCACCGACCGGGCGTAGAGTGAGGGCGTCGCTCGGGCCCCCGGTGGCTAACCGCCCACCGTCGTCGATCCGCCCAGGAGCTGACCGGTCCCCCGCCACCGCCGACAACGCCACACGCGTGGTGGAGCATGTCGCGGCCTGTGGATCGCCTTCCTGGCAACCGGAACCACCCATGGTCATTAAGGCTGTGGGCCCGTAGTTGAGCAGCGAGGGAATGTGAGCGCGATGGCCTACATCGCCAAGGACCACAACGGCGCGGCGCGCGTCGCCGCACCAACCGCCCGGCTGACGCGACCGGCGCCCGATGTCGCTGGGCACCTGCCCGGGCCGGGTGAACCGGTCGGTCCGGCACCCACCGCGGCACGCCGCGAAACGACACCGACCGCCGCGAGCGGAGCCGGTCCGCAGCTGAGCGCACCGGTCCGTTACCTGCTGGCGGGGATCCGTCTCGCATTGGGATGGATCTTCCTCTGGGCCTTCCTGGACAAGCTGTTCGGCCTGGGACACGAGACGACCGCGGCGAGGTCCTGGGCCAATGGCGGCAGCCCGACCGAGGGGTTCCTGGGTTCGGCGGCCACCGGCCCGTTCACCGGCTTCTACCACTCGATCGCCGGTGGCTGGCTGACGGACACGCTGTTCATGGGCGCGCTGCTCGCGGTGGGTGTCGCTCTGCTCCTCGGGGTCGCGATGAGACTTGCCGCCGGGGCCGGCGCGCTGCTCACCGTCATGATGTGGACCGTGGTCCTGCCGCCGGCCAGCAACCCGTTCATGGACGACCACCTCGTCTACGCCGCCGTGCTGGTCGTCCTCGCCCTCCTGGGCGCCGGCCGCACCCTGGGCCTGGGCGCCCGGTGGGCCGAGGCCCCGTTGGTACGACGATCCGCATGGCTCAGGTAGGGCCGGCCGGTGCCGAGGATCCGAGAGGCCGTGAGGACGACGACACGGTGAACCAGGCCGAGGAGCGAGACCGGCGCATCGTCGTCGGCGTCGACGGGTCGACAGGCTCCAGGACGGCACTGCGCTGGGCCATCGACCAGGGTCAGTTGACCGGCGCGACGGTCGAAGCCGTCAGCGCGTGGCAGGGCCCGCCCGTGTACGGGTTCGCGTACGCGTGGTCGCCGTCGGTGTTCGAAGACGTCGACCTCGCCGCCATCACCGGGAAGATGCTCGCGGAGACGGTCGAGGACGAGACCGCCGGGCGGCCACCCGCGGAGATCCTGACCCGGGTCGTGCACGGCCATCCGTCCCAGGCGCTACTCGAAGCCGCCCACGGGGCGCAGATGCTGGTGGTGGGCAGCCGAGGACACGGCGCCTTCGCCGGGATGCTGCTCGGATCGGTCAGCCAGCACTGCGTTCAGCACGCACCCTGCCCGGTCGTGGTGGTCCCGCCGACCGACCCCGAGCGGGACGAGATCGGGAGTCGGCGATGACCGCCGCGTACGGCCTGACCGGAGGGCGCGACGACGACGTCTCTCGAACTGCCACCGTGCCCAGCCGATTCGAGGTTCTCGTCGCGGCGGGGTACGGCGACCGGGCGCGCGCCGTGCTAGGGGGCGCGGCACGCTGATCCGGAGACGGTCACGGCCCGACCGGTGTATCCGGTCGGGCCGTGACCCGGTGACGAATTGCAGGCTGACGTTGCTGCCAGACCTGGTCCGTGACCGCGGGGCAGCAGTCGGGACGTCAGACGCGGCTGAGCACGACCTTCAGCGCTCCGGTCTGTCCGGCGTCGCTGAACGTGTCGTAGGCCCGGATGATGTCGTCCAGGCCGAAACGGTGGGTGACGAAGCGCGCCGCGTCGACCCGGCCGGCGGCGAGCAGGCGCAGCAGGGTCGACGTCGAGGAGGTGTCGACCAACCCCGTGGTGATCGTCAGGTCCCGCGACCAGAGCCGCTCCAGGTGCAGGGTGACCGGTCTGCCGTGTACGCCGATGTTGGCGACCCGCCCCGCCGGCCGCACCAACTCCACCGCCAGCTCGAAGGTCGCCGGCACTCCGACGGCCTCGATCGCGACGTCGGCGCCGAGCCCTCCGGTGAGGTCCCGCACCGCCGCGATCGGATCCTGCTCGGCGTTGTTGACGAGCACGTCGGCACCGAACTGTTTCGCTGCGTCGAGCCGGCCCGGCAACCGGTCGATCGCGACGATCAGACTGGGACTGAACAACCGGGCCCCGCTGATCGCCGACAGCCCGATCGGCCCCGCGCCCACCACGACGACGACGTCGCCGGGTTGGACGTTGCCGTTGAGGACGCCGACCTCGTAGCCGGTGGGCAGAATGTCGGCCAGCATCAGCAACTGCTCGTCACTCACCCCCTCCGGCACCGGATAGGTCGAGTTGTCCGCGAAAGGAACACGCACGTACTCCGCCTGGGTCCCGTCGATCTCGTTGCCCAGGATCCATCCGCCGTCGTTGCACTGGCCGTAGCGGCGGTCTCGGCAGAACCGGCAGGCGCCGCACGCGCTGACGCACGACACCAGCACCCGATCGCCGACCGCGGTGGTCCGGACCGCGGCACCGACCTGGGTGACGGTGCCGACCGCCTCATGTCCGATGATCCGACCGTCCACCATCGCCGGCACATCACCCTTGAGGATGTGCAGATCCGTACCGCAGATCGTGGTCGTGTCGACCCGCACGATCGCGTCGCTGTCAGTGGCGAGCTCGGGGAGAGCGACATCCTCCCATGCCTTCGCGCCTGGTCCGTGATAGACGAGTGCCTTCATCGTGAACTCCAAGGTCCGTCGAGCGGCGGAAGTGGGCAGCCACCGGGGACCAGAGCGACAGCTTGACGGTACGCGCCGTGCGCCTGCGGCGGGCTCCCTGTTCCACCGCGTCGGGTGCCCGACCCGGGCGGCGTTGCGCTCGGATGGCCTCGTCGGCCACAGTGCCACGGGGGGGCCTGGCCTGGCTCCGGGCTTGACCGCCGGCGTACGCTGACGGGAGTCCCAGCCGCCCTGGTCCCTGGTGGTGCCCCGTAGCCGCAGGCACACCTCCAGGAGCGTCGGATGTCGGTTCCGCCGAACGTCGTCATGCCGGGCCCGGAAACAGTCAGTGATCTTGTGAAGCGGATCGGCGACCGCGACCAGGCCGCCTTCGGTCGCTTCTACCGCCGGCTCGTCCGCGCCGTGTTCACCCAGCTGTCGGACAGCCTGGACAGTCCGGCGCTCGCGGTGGCCGTGACCCGGGCGGTCTTCGTGGAGGTGTGGCGGCTCGCGCCGGGGCACGCCTCGCACCACCTCGACGGACTCGCCTGGGTGAACGCCATTGCCGCTCGCCACGTCGCGGACAGGATTAGGGAATTCGAGCAGCACCGACGCCGGAGCGCTACCGGCGTCGACGACACGCTCGGTCACGAATTCGTTCTCACTGTCGGGAAGGAACCGTTGGCGCGGGCTGGAACGCCGATCCGGCCACCTCACCGGACCGTTCCGGCACCTTCGCACTGAACCGTGGACGCACCTGCGACCAACTGGTGGAGCAGACGGTGCCGGGCCCCGTCGGTGGTCTTGTCGGGACGGGCGTGGTCCGACCGTGCCATCCGGTCTTCGCGCGGTACGGCGTGCCGATGAGTCCCGAACGCAGGCTTCGGTTGTGGGACCTGGTCGTCGCCGAGGCGCGTGGCGCCGTCGTCGCGGTGGAGCATGTCTGCGCCGTGTCGGTGACGGTGACCGGTGCCGACTCCGCCGCCGTCGCGGTATCCCTGCGTAGCACCCCACGGGAGGTGCTGTGGGCCAGTGACCCGGTCGCTTCTCGCGTGGCGGAGCTGACCGTGACCTTCGGGGAGGGTCCGTCCGTCGATGCGACCAGTGGCGGCCCCGCCCTGGTCGGGGACCTGACGGCACCGTACTGCCAGGCCCGCTGGCCGGCGTTTGCGCCGGCCGCCGTGGCCGGCGGGGTCCGTGCGGTGTTCGCGCTGCCTCTGCAGATCGGCGGGATCCGTCTCGGTGTGTTGGATCTCTACCGCGCGCGTGCCGGGGACCTCGACGGTGAGCAGTTGGCCGATGCTCTGGTCCTGGCTGACACCGTGTGCGCGGTGCTCCTCGACGGGCCGGCCCAGTCCCGCCCGGACCAGGACGGGCGTTGGCCCGCGCAGCCGGCCCTGCGGCATCCCGAGGTGCATCAGGCCACCGGGATGGTCACCGTCCAGATGGGGGTGTCTGTGGACGTGGCGCTCGTCCGCCTGCGGGCCTACGCGTACGCACACGACCGAAGCCTGCGGGACGTGGCGGGCGACGTGGTCGGCCGACGCCTGCGCTTCGAGCCCGAACTAGCAGCGGAGCGGGACTCGTGACGAGCGGGGACGGTGGAGCCGCTCACGTACCAGCCGCCCTCCTGTCCGGTATCGCCGACGTACCGGTAAGTCTATGGTGTGGCTGAAGGTGGGTGACATGGCCGAGAGCCAGCTAACGGACGTGTTCGTGGAGATGGCCGACACGCTCGTCGGTGACTTCGACGTGCTCGAGTTCCTGTACGTGCTGACGGAGCGGTGCGTCGAGCTGCTGGGTGTCTCGGCGGCCGGGTTGCTGCTGACCGACCAGCAGGATTCGCTGCAGCTGGTCGCCGCCTCCTCGGAGCGGACCAGGCTGCTGGAGCTGTTCCAGTTGCAGACCGACCAGGGCCCCTGCGTCGACTGCTTCCGCACCGGCCGACCGGTGTCGGTGACCGACCTGCCCGCCGCGCAGCGGTGGCCGAGGTTCACCACCGCCGCAGCCGAGGTGGGGTTCGCCGCGGTACACGCCCTGCCCATGCGGCTGCGCACCGAGGTGATCGGCGCGCTGAACCTGTTCGACGTCCAGCCAGGCGCCCTCGACGAGGGCAAGCTGCGCATCGGCCAGGCGCTCGCCGACGTGGCGACCATCGGGCTGCTTCAGCACCGCGCCATCCGCCGCGGCGGCATCCTCACCGAGCAACTGCAGACCGCGCTCAACAGCCGGGTCCTGATCGAACAGGCCAAGGGAGTCCTCGCCGAACGCCTCCAGGTCGACGTGAGTGACGCCTTCGCCCTGCTGCGCGACGGTGCCCGCAGACACAACCGCCGGTTGTCGGAGCTGGCTCAGGCAGTCGTCGACGGCACCGAGCAACTCGTCCCGAACGTGGTCCCCCACCCTCGCGGCTGATCACCAGCCCCAGGCGGACGCGGCTGAAGGAAGAGACCTCCACCGTCGATCGTCAGCCGCGCCCACTCGGACGACGAATCGTGTGGCAGCACACGGCCCGGTTGGCGCGATCTGCACGTCACCTGCGCAATCGGCGGAACACTGACCATCACCGAGATCCCTGCCCGGGTGCCGGCGCACCGGGCATCCGCGGTCCCGCACCAGCGCCGAACAGCAGAAACCCCCACCGAAGCGCTTCACTGACCGTGAAGACCACCCGTGGGGGTTAACGTGTCCGAGGGGGGACTTGAACCCCCACGCCCTATACGGGCACTAGCACCTCAAGCTAGCGCGTCTGCCATTCCGCCACCCGGACCTGCTCGTCCAGCCTACCGTGTCGACCGAGGGGATCTTTCACCCGTCGACCGCCCTGGTGGGCCGCACGGGGAGTTACTGTACACGGCCCGGGTGGATCATGCACATCAGCTTCCGGCCGACGGGTCGCCGCAGGTCGGACGGGTGACCGGACCCGTGTGAGCCGCAGCCAACCGGTGGACCTGGGTAGCGTCCGACAGGCCTCACGCGGCAGCATGGCCACGTGTCCCATCCCTCTCCCCTGGCCGCCGTGCAGCACCGGGCGCTCGCCCTGCGCGCCGCGGGCGATCTCTACTCCGCCCGTCGACTGCTCAACGACGCCGTCGGCTCCGCCCGGCCGCCGTACGGCAAGGACCACCCGGATGTGCTGAGCACCGCGCACCTGCTGGCCCGCCTGCACCGGGAGGCGGACGACCCGGGTGCCGCCCGGCGCGTGCTGGAGGAGGCGTTCGCCGCCGGCGAGCGCCTCTGGCCGCCGTCCGACCCGCTGATGCTGGCGCTCTCCTTCGAGCTGGCCGCGGTGGCGGACGAGCTGGGCAACCGGCACGAGGCGCGCCGCAACTACACCCGCGTCGCCGCCCTCGGGCCCGCCGTGCTCGGCGCCGACCATCCTGCGGTACGCACGGCACGGCAGTATCTCGGCGACGCCGCTCCCGTCCCTCAGCCCGCCCCGCCGGCCGCGCGGCCCGCCATGTCCGCGCTCTCCGAGCCGACGATGTCGCTGGCGGTGCTCTCCACCACCTGGCGGCCGCACGAGCCCGCCGCGGCCGGCCCCCCACAGCCGCCCGCCGCGCACCCCACGCCGCACGTCGCGAGCGGCCCGCCGGGCGCCCCGTACGCCCCGCCGGGTGCCCCGTACGCCCCGCCGATCCCGCCGCCGCCACCCGTTCCGGGCGTACGCGGCGTGGGACGCGCCACCCCCGTCGCCCCGGCGCCGCACCCTGCGGCGTCCCCGCAGCCGCCCCACCCGGCCGGCCACGCGGCGCAGGTGCCGCCCGCGCCGCCGCATCCGTATCCGGCCCCGCCGCAGGCCGCCCAGGTTCCGCCCCCGCCGGTGGTGCCCGCCCCGCCCCGGCAGGCGTGGGCCCCGCCGCCGCCCCACGTGCCGGCCCCGCCGCAGGCACCGCATGCCCCCGGGCGGGGACAGGCGACCCCTTACGCCGCCCCGCCGCAGCGGATCCCGCCACCACCGACGATCCCGCCGCCGCCGGTCGTGCCCGCGTCAGCGGGGACGGGCCGGGCCGCCGTACCCCCGCCTCCGGCCGTGCCGCCCTCGGCGCAGCCGCCGTACGCCCCGGCGGTGCCCATCCCGCCGCCCCCGGTCGTACCGTCGGCGTCCACCGCCGCCCCGGCGCACCCTCAGGTGCCGTCGGCGCCCGTGCCGCCGCCCCCGGTAGTCCCGGCGCAACGCCCCGCACCGGCGTCTCCGCAGTCTCCCTGGGCGCCTGCCCCCGGACCGACCCCACCGCCGGCGATGCCGGGTCCCGCCACACCTGCGCCGCAGCGCCCGCCGCGTCCCGCTCCGCCCGCGACGGCCGGGGTGGCCTCCGTCGTTCCGGCCCCAAGGACGGCGCAGCCGCCGGCCCCGCCAGCGACAGCGGCCCCGGTGTCGTCTCCGCCTGCCGTGCCCCCACCCGCTCCGCCGCTCCCGCGTCACGCGGCCGCCGCTCCCGTCGTCGCCGCGCCGGAGCCGCCCGCCCCGCCCGTGCCGGCCACGCCGGAGCCACCCGTGCCGGCCACGCCGCAGCCACCCGCCCCATCCGTGCCGGCCGCGCCGGCCGCCCCGGAGCCGCCCGTTCCTTCCCCGGCCGGCGCCGAGCCGCCCGCGCAGGCGAGGGCTGCGGTGCCCCCGACGGGACCCGCCGTTGCGCCGCGACACCGGGCCGCCGACGAGCCGTCTCCGGCCGTCGGCCCGTCGGCCGGGACGGCGGCGCCCGGAGCAGTGTCACCGTCGAGCACCACGCCGCCCGAACCGACAGCGGGGCCCGCCGCCGAACCGTCCTCCACCACCGGTACGACCAGCGCCGCGTCGCCTGGACCGAGCGCGCCGGCTCCCGAGCCTGCCGCGCCGGACGTCCGGTCCTCGCGGCTGACCGGCTCCGTCGACGAGGCCCCGCGCACAGCGGCCCCGGAGACGACCGCCTCGGCGGCGGAGGCGGCGTCAGAGGCGGAGGCGGCGACGCCGGAGCGCCCGGCGGGGCCGGCGCCCGGATGGGCCAAGCCGACCATCCAGGTCAAGCAGATCGAACCGCTGCTCGCCGAGGAGATCGCTCGCGCCGCCGGCGCTTCCGCCGGACCGGATGCTCCGGTCAGCCCCGCCCGATCATCCGAGACGCCACCGCTCGACACGCCACCGGCAGCGGCACACGCCGCGCCGATCAGCGCACCGCCAGTCAGCGCCGCGCCAGTCAGCGCCGCGCCGATTAGCGCACCGCCGGTCAGCGCACCGCCGGTCAGCGCACCACCGGTCAGCGCACCACCGGTCAGCGCACCACCGGTCAGCGCACCACCGGTCAGCGCACCGCCAGTCAGCGCACCACCGGTCAGCGCACCACCGTCGTCCTCCGTCAGCGCACCACCGACGTCTCCGGTCAGCGCCCCGCCCGCGCACCCGACGAGCAGCCCGCCCGTCAGCGCACCGCCCGCGCCCCCCGTCAGCGCACCATCCGCGCACCCGACGAGCAGCCCACCGTTCAGCACACCGCCCGCGCACCCGACGAGCGGCCCGCCGTTCAGCGCTCCGCCGCGGGGCGTCAGTACGCCGCCGGTTCCCCCCTTGCCGCCGATCCCGCCCCCACCGTCGGTGATGCCACCGCCGGTCAGCGCGCCGCCCGCTGTTCCGCAGCAGTTCAGCGCGCCGCCCGGGGTGCAACCGCCGGTGAGCGCGCCGCCGTGGAGCATGTCCGCGCCGCCGTGGAGCAGCACGGCTCCCCCGCAGGCGCTCACGGGTGCGACCACCGACGCCGGCGCCGACGCCGAGCAGCCGGACGTCGAGGAGGAGCTGGAGCGGGCCGAGTCGCAACGGCAGCGGGAGGAGGTGGAGCAGCCGGAGCCGGAGCGGGAGCGGGTCGACGACCTGCCACCGGCGTACCTCGACATCGACGAGACGTTCCCGATGAAGGCGCAGCCCGTGCGGACCCGGTCGACGGCCGAGCACCCCGCGCAGCAGCAGGCGCCGGCCTTCCCGCCGCCGCCGGCGTACCCGATGATGCCGGAGCCCGAGGAGGGCGGCCGGAACCGCACGGCGGTCATCGTCGCGGTCGTCGTCGCGGTCCTGGCCGTGGTGGCGCTCGTCGGCGTGGGCGTGCTGGTGCTCAACCGGGACGCGGCGGCGCCGGCGGGACCCGCCGCGCCGTCGGCCGCCGCGCCGTCCGCGTCGGCGGCCGGCCCGCCGCCGGGCGGGCTGACGCTGAAGGACGACTCGGCGACGATCACCCTCAACTGGACGGACCCGGCGGGTGGCGGGGTGCCGTTCATGGTGGCCGGCGGCCGGACCGGCCAGGCGCTGGGTGTGATGGCCACGGTGGACCCGGGCCGGACCAGCTACACGGTCAACGGGCTGAACTCGCGGGTGGACTACTGCTTCACCGTGCTGGCGGTCTACTCGACGGACTCGTTCGCCACGTCGGGGCAGGTCTGCACGGAACGGGAGGGCGACACGCCGTCGAGCTGACCGGCCACCACGGCGCGGCGCACACGCTCGGTGTCCACAGGGGGACGGTGCGGGTTCCCATGCCACCGACCCGGCCATATGATGGCACCCGGCTCAGGGGAGGGTCGCCGTCATGGCGTGCCACCTGCCAGGAACGACACGGGAGGCAGCCGGTAGTGGCCACCATCGACGACGCCGGGCACGCCGGCACCGGCCTCCCGCGTCCCCGGCCCCGCCGGATGCGCGGCGGGGTCGTCACCATCGCGACGGTGGCCGCGCTGCTGGCCGCCATGGGGCTCACCGTTCACGGCCTCGGCGCGGCGGACAACGCGGTGGCGAGCCACGACGCGAGTTCCTGGCTGTGGAGCGCCGCGCGCAGCGAGCTGGCCCGCGTCAACGGGATCACCGCGCGGGTCGACACCCGGGTCGGGGTCCCGGGCGCCCGCCGGCACCCTGTGCAGGTCGCCCAGACCGACCGGCTGCTGGTCCTGCGGGACCTGAACACCGGGCAGGTCAGCTCGCTGGACCTGGCCACCCTTCAGATCACCGCGACCACCCGGACGACCCCGGGGCTCGGCGTCAACGTCGCCCTGCACGAGGACGCGGCGTTCGTCGTCGACGCCGTGCAGGGCGTCGTCCGGCAGCTCGACCCGCGGTCGCTGACCCCGATCGGCGAGCCGGTGCGCTACCCGCCGGGCATCACCGGCGGATCCTTCGACGGCGAGGGGCGCCTGTGGATCGCGGTGCCCAGCGAGGGCACCGTCTCGGCGGTCACCGCCGCGCCGCTGCCGTCCGCGCCCGCGTCGGCGGCCCCCGCCGGGGCCGGTCTCAGCCCGAAGAAGGTCGAGACGTACGACGTCGCGGACGCCAGCCACGAGCTGGTCCTCTCCACCCTGGACGACGGCGTCGCCGTGCTCGACCGTACGGCCGGGACGCTGGTGCGGGTGCAGGGCGGCAAGGTCCACAAGACGCCGCTGACGATGGCCGCACCGGGCGCGCTGCCGGCGCGGACCAGCGGGCCGGACGTGCCCGTGACGGTGCCCGGCGAGCGGCGGGTGCACGTGGTCGACAGTGGTGGCGCGGTGCGGGCGTTCACGGTGCCGGGCGCGGGCGACCAGCTCAGCCCGGCCGTGGCGTGGGCCGGCCGCTACTACTGCGCCGACGAGGCGTCCGGCACGGTCTACGCGTTCGACTCCGGCGGCCAGCTCGTCGACACCATCCGGGGCCGGGGCACCGGGCCGCTGGAGCTGGAGGTGCGGGAGAACCACCTCTTCATCAACGCTCCCGACTCGGCGACCGCGCAGGTGGTGGACGACAAGCACCAGGTCCGCGAGGTCGACAAGTACGCCAACGACGTGCTCGGCGGTGACCCGCCGCCGGCTCCCCCGCCGCCGCCCCCGCCGAAGAAGCCCGAGGTGGGCAAGCCGGGCGCCCCGCGCGGCGTCACCGCCGCCGCCGGCAACGCGGAGGCCCGGGTGAGCTGGCGGCCGGCTCCGGCCAACGGGGCGGAGATCGTCCGGTACGTGGTGCAGGGCGCCGGCCAGCGCGTGCAGGTGGGCGCCAACCAGCGGGCCGTGGAGATCAAGGGCCTGACCAACGGCGAGACGTACCGGTTCTCGGTGCACGCGGTCAACGCGAAGGGCGACGGTCCCGCGCGGACCAGCAACCCGGTGACGCCGACGGCCGCGGTGCCGGATCCGCCGGCCGGCGTCACCGCGAAGGAGCGGCCCGACGGCACGGTGCTGGTGAAGTGGCCGGCCGCGAACGGGCAGGGCAACACGATCGCGAAGTACGTGGTCACGGCCACGTCGGCGGGCGCCAACGCCCCGGCCGGCGAGTCCCGCAGGACCGAGCTGGTGGTGCCGGCGGGCGAGCTGGAGTACGGCACGCAGTACGCGTTCACGGTGGTGGCGGTCAACGACCGGGGCGCCGGCTCGGCGGCCTCGCCGGTGAGCAACACCGTCGTGCCGTACGCGCCGCCGGAGCGGCCCACCGACCTGCGCGCGACCACGGTGGCCGACCGGCCGGGCGCCGTCGCGGTGCAGTGGTCCCCGGCGGTGGCCAACGGCCGGCCGGTGACGAAGTACGTCGTGGACGTGGGCGGGCGCAGCAGCGAGGTGACCGACACCCGGGCCACGGTGGACGGGTTGGGCAACGGCCAGAACGTCACCGTGAAGGTGCGGGCGGTCAACGAGGCCGGCCCGGGTCCGGAGGCCACCGCCACGGCCCGCACGGTGGCCGAGCCGCGCGTCACCGTGACGGGCTCCTCGGCGACCGCCACGTCGGCGACGGTGACGTTCACCGTGGACGCCGGCGGCGGCAAGGCGACCTGCTCGCTGAGCACGGCCGGTGAGCCGGCGAAGACCGGCAACTGCTCCAGCATCACGATGACGGGCCTGACCCCGGGCACGGCGTACACGTTCACCGTGACCGCGAGCAACGCCGCCGGCAAGGGCACCGGCAGCCGCGCCCAGGCGACCGACGCCCTCTACGGCATCGCGACCTGCAAGAACGGGCCGGACGGCGATCAGCGTACGTACTGCGACAGGGACGTCGACGGCCGCAACGGCAACGAGGTCTTCAAGGTCACCCGGCAGGACAACGACCAGCAGGCCGGCTGGGCGAAGCCCGGCACCCGGCTGAAGGCGTACTGCAAGAAGTCGGGTGAGAACGTCGATTCCTGGATCTACAACAACCAGAAGCAGAGCACCTGGTGGGTGCGGGTCGACTTCAAGGGGAAGAACTACATCCCCTGGGCCTGGCTCAACCTGGAGGGCGGCGACAACATCAAGGACCTGCCCACCTGCTGACCCACCCAGGCAAGGAGCACCACCCGCGTGAACACCCCAGAACCGCTCACCCAGCAGGAGGTGCAGGGCTTCGCCGCCCTCGCCGCCCGGCTGGCCGAGAACGTCAACGCGGTGGTGCTGGGCAAGCCCCAGGTGGTCCGGCTGGCGCTGACCGCGCTCTTCGCCCAGGGGCACGTGCTGCTGGAGGACGTGCCGGGGGTCGGCAAGACCACCCTGGCCCGGGCCGTCGCGGCGACCGTGAAGGGGCAGTGGCGGCGCATCCAGTTCACCCCCGACCTGCTCCCCTCCGACGTGTCCGGGGTGACGATCTTCAACCAGGCCACCCGGGGCTTCGAGTTCCACCCGGGCCCGGTCTTCGCCAACATCGTCATCGCCGACGAGATCAACCGGGCGTCGCCGAAGACCCAGTCGGCGCTGCTGGAGGTGATGGAGGAACGCACCGTCACCGTCGACGGCGTCCGGCACCCGGTGCCGCAGCCGTTCCTGGTGGTGGCCACCCAGAACCCGGTGGAGATGGACGGCACGTACCGGCTGCCCGAGGCCCAGCTCGACCGCTTCCTGGTGAAGCTCTCCGTCGGCTACCCCGACGAGGCGGTCGAGGTGGAGGTGCTGCGCGGGGCGACGGTCCGTTCCCCCGAGGCGCTGACGGCGGTCACCGACACGGCCACCGTCGGGGAGATGGTCCGCATGGCCAGCCGGGTCCACATCGCCGAGCCGCTCTACGCGTACGCGGTGCGGCTGGCCGCGGCCACCCGCACCCACCCGCAGGTGCGGGTCGGCGTCAGTCCCCGGGGCGTGATCGCGCTGACCCGGGCGGCGTGCGCGTACGCGCTGATCGACGGGCGGGGCTGGATCATGCCGGAGGACCTGAAGACCCTGGCCGAGCCGGTCTTCGCGCACCGGCTGCTGCTCACCCCCGACGCGCAGGTGCGCGGGGTGACCGCCGCCGAGGTGCTGCGCCAGGCGGTCGCCTCGGTTCCGGTGCCGCTCCCCTCGGGCCAGCCGGCCCCGGTCCAGGGCTGACCGGCGACGCCGGTGTCCGCGCTCACCGCCCGGTGTGTCGGGCTGCTCGTCGCCGCCGTCGTGCTGCTCGGCGTCGGCTTCCGCTTCGCGTACCCGGAGCTGACGCTGCTCGGGGCGGCGGCCGGCATCGCCGTCGGGTACGCCGTGCTGACTGCGGCCTGGCGGCCCCGTTTGGAGGTGACCCGCAGCGCCGACCCGGACCGGGTGGCGCGGGGAGAGCCGGCCGCGATGACCCTGACGGTGCGCAACGCGGGGCGGCTGCGGGCGGCGAGCCTGGTGGCCGAGGACCGGTGCGGGGACCGGTCGGTTCCGGTGCCGCTGCTGCGGCTGCGACCGGGCCGCGACACCACGGTCCGCTACGAGGTGCCGACCGCCCGCCGGGGCGTGGTGCCGGTGGGGCCGCTGCGGGTGACCCGGCGCGACCCCCTCGGCCTGGTGGCGCTGGCCCGCCCGTACGGCGGCACGGTGCCGGTCTGGGTGCACCCGCGCGTGCACCCGCTGAACGCGGTGCCTACGGGGGCGGGGCGCAGCCTGGACGGGCGGGTGGACAAGGTGCCGCACGGGTCGATCACCTTCGACTCGCTGCGTGAGTACGTGGTCGGTGACGAGCTGCGCCGGGTGCACTGGCGGACCAGCGCCCGGGTGGGCGAGCTGATGGTGCGGGAGAACGTGGACACCAGCCTGCCCCGGATCGTGGTGCTGCTGGACAACCGGACGGCCGCCCACCCGGAGCGCCTGGCCGGGGTGGCCGAGTCGTTCGAGTCGGCGTGTGAGGCCGCCGCCTCGGTGCTGGTCGCCGCGTACCGCGAGGATCTGCCGGTGGTGCTGCTGCTGGTCGCACCGGAACCGGCGGGCGGCGACGCGGTGGCGCAGGGGCCGCTGGACCGGCTCGCGGCGGCGGAACTCGCCGACGGGGGCGACCTTCAGCCCGCCACCGGTCGGCTGCGGCGGGAACGGCTCGGCGACACGCTTGTCTTCCTCACCGGGCCGGGCGGCCGGGACGACCTGGGGACGGTGGGCGCGCTACGGGCCGCGTACCCGTCGGTGGTGGTGGGGGTCTTCGGGGCGGCGGAGCCGGCGCCGTCGGGCGCGGCCGGTCTGGTGGTGATCGACGCCGCGGACGGGGCGGCGTTCGCCGCCGAGTGGGACGGGGTGCGCAGGTGGTGACGGTGGCCGGCGGTGCGCCCGACGGCAAGGCGGGGCGTGCCGGCGGCGCGCCCGACGACGCGGCGGGGCGTGCCGCCGGCGGGGGCGGCACGACGGGCGCCACCGGACCGGCCGGGGTTGGCGGCGGCGGAGCTGGCGGCGGTGCCGGCAGGGTGGGACGGGCGCTGGCGCGGGCGCTGCGGGCGGTCCCGGTGCCGCTGGCGCTGATCGCGATGATCGGCCTGGCCGGCGCGGTGCTCGGCCGGGTCTACGCCGGCCCGCTGCTGACCTGGTTGGTGCTCGGGGCGGCGGTGGGCTCGGTGCTGGTCAGCGTGGCCGCCCGCCGGCTGCCCTCGTGGCTGGTCGCACCCGTGTCGGTGCTCGCGATGGCGGGCTGGACGGCCTGGTCGCTGCGGCTCACCGCGACCCGCGCCGAGCTGCCCGGGGGCCTGGCCGAGGTGAGCGCGGACGCCGCCGCGAACGGCATTCCCCGGCTGCTGACGGCGATGATCCCGGTGGAGCCGACCCCCGACACGGTGCTGGTGCCGCTGGTCGCCGCGTGGCTGGCCGGTCTCGCCGGGGCGGAGGTGGCGATGCGGGCGGGTCGGGTGCTGCTCGGCTACCTGCCGCCGGTGCTGCTCTACGCCGCCGCGCTCTACGTGGTCGGCCCGAACGCCGATCCCGCGATCGGGCCGACGCTGGCCCTCGTGGCCGTGGCGGTGCTCGGGCTGGCGGTGCCGCCGCGCGGGGCGGCCGGCGCCGACGCGGCCGCCGGGCTGGCCCCGGCGGTCCGCGCGGCCGTCCGGGCCCGGCTCGCCGCCGCCTCCGCCGCCGGCCTCGCGGTGGTGGTCGGCCTCGTCGCGCTGCTCGGTCCGCTGCTCGCCGGCCAGGTCGACGGCCGGCCGGTGGACCCCCGGCGGTACGTCGAGCCGCCGCAGGTGGAGACCCTCGACGAGAACCCGCTCATCCGGATCTCCGGCTGGGCGCTGAACCCGGGGCAGCAGCTGCTCGACGTGCGTACGCAACGGTCGGGCCCGTCGGGTTCCGTGCCGGCCGGGGAGCCGGGGCCCACCCCGGGGCCGGGTGCCGCCGCACGCCCGGTGCCGGTCCGGCTGGCGGTGCTCAGCGACTACGACGGGGTGACCTGGCGCGTCGGCGCCACGTACCGCAACGCGGGGCGGATCCTGCCCGTGACGGCGCCGGCGGCCGACAGCACCGTGGAGACGGTACGGCAGGAGATCACCGTCGCCGGGCTGAGCGGCCGGCTGCTGCCCGCCGTCGCCACCCCGCGCCAGGTCACCGGCGCCCGGGTGGCGTACGACCCGACGACCGGGACGCTCATCCGCCCGGAGGGCCTGACCCCGGGGCTGCGCTACGGCGTGACGTCGGCGCTGGAGACGCCCGACTTCAACCTGCTCGCCACGGCGGACGTGCCGGCCGGCGAGGAGGTGGCCCGGGTGCTGCGGGTCGCCGACGGGGTGCCGGAACCGTTGCGCCGGCTCGCCGCCCAGCTCGCCGAGTCCAACGGCGCCCCGTACGCGCGGGCCGCCGCCGTGGAGCAGTTCCTCGCCGAGCACTACCGCCTCGTCGCGGACGCGCCCAGCGGGCACGCGTACCCGAACCTGAACTTCTTCCTCTTCGGACCCCGCAACGCCGGCGGGCAGCGGGGCACCTCCGAGCAGTTCGCGGCGGCGTTCGCCGTGCTGGGCCGGCTGACGGGGCTGCCGACCCGGGTGGTGGTGGGCTTTCGTGCCGCCGGCGACGGTCCGGTCCGGGCCGGCGACGCGTACGCCTGGCCGGAGGTGCTCTTCGAGGGGCTGGGCTGGGTGCCGTTCGACCCGCTGCCCAGGCCCGACGAGGAACCGCGCCCGGTGGAGGAGGACTTCCGCCCCACGCCGGAGGAGCCGCCCCCGTCGGAGGTGCCGGAGCCGACGGTCGAGCCGACCGCCACCCCGGAACCGGCCGCCGCGCCGGGCGGGCCGGCCGGCTCCGGTGGACCGTCGACGGCGCTGCTGGTCGGCGGCGGGAGCGGCGGCATGCTGCTGCTGGTCGTGGCCGCGCTGCTCGCGCTGCTGCTGATGCGCCGGGCACTGACCCGGGCGCGGCTGGAGCGGGGCGACCCCGGCCAGCGCATCGCCGGCGCCTGGCGGGAGGTGACCGACGCGCTGCGGCTGGCCGGGCACCCGGTCGGCGGGGACCTCTCCGCCTCCGAGGTCGCCGCGCACGCCCGCGCCGTGCTCCCCGTCGGGGCGGACGTCGAGGAACTGGCGGAGCTGCTCAACCGGACGGCGTTCGCCCCGGGCACCGCCACGGCGGAGCAGGCCGCGCGGGCCGTGGCGACGGCCGCCGACTACGTCGCCACGCTGCGCGCCGCCCGCCCCTGGTGGCGGCGCCTCCTCTGGTCGGTGCGCCCCGGTCCCCTGCGCTGGCCGCGCTGATCCCCTCCGCGACGCGATCCATCGCCGTCGCTGCCGCCGTCCCGGTCGCCGCGCCCGGGTGGTCGCCCCGTCAACCGGACGGCGAGTGGGATTTTGCACTCGCAGTGCACTTGTCTCTGTCTCCGGGGCTGCCTAGCGTCGCATCATGCCTGCTTCCTGGACCTTCGCCGTGGCCCGTGACGACCTGAGCCGGACCACCCTCGCCGAAGACGTGACGCCCACCCTGGCCGACGGCGAGGCACTGCTGCGGGTGGACCGCGTCGGCCTGACCGCCAACAACGTGACCTACGCGGTGCTCGGCGACTCCATGCGGTACTGGAAGTTCTTCCCGCCCGGCCCCCGCGGGCTCGGCCCGCAGTGGGGACTCCCGCCACTGTGGGGCTTCGCCGAGGTGGTCGCGTCGACGGTCGACGGGGTCACCGCCGGGCAGCGGGTCTACGGCTACCTCCCGCCGGCGGGTCACCTCCTGCTGCGGCCGGACCGGGTGGACGCGTCCGGATTCCGCGACGCGAGCGGACACCGGGCCGACCTGCCCTCCCCGTACAACGTGTACCGGTCGACCACCGGCGACCCGGCGTACCGGGAAGACCAGGAGGACCTGCTGGTCCTCTTCCGGCCGCTGTTCTTCACCTCCTTCATGCTGGCCGACCAGGTCGTCGACAACGACTTCCACGGGGCGGCGACCCTGGTGCTGTCGTCGGCGTCCAGCAAGACCGCGTACGCCGCCGCGTTCGAGCTGCACGGCCGGGGCCCACGCCTGGTCGGGCTCACCTCCCCCGGCAACCTCGCGTTCACCCGGTCCCTCGGCTGCTACGACGACGTCCTCACCTACGACGACATCGCCGCCCTCGACGCCGTACCGACCGTCTATCTCGACCTGTCGGGGGCGCCCGCCATCCGCGCGGCCCTGCGGCGGCACCTCGGCGACCGGCTCGTACGGGACGTCGCGGTCGGGCTCACCACCCAGATCCCGAACGCCGACGCCGCCGACGAGGTGTTCTTCGCCCCGGTGCAGATGCGCAAGCGCCGCCGGGACTGGGGGCGCGACGGGCTCGACCAGCGGTTCGCCGACGCCTGGCGACGGTTCACGGGAGTCGTGGGCGGGTGGCTCGACGTCCGGGTCGACACCGGCCCCGACGCCCTGGAACGCGCCTGGCTGGAGGTGCTCGCCGGCCGGACGCCGCCCCGCGTGGGGCAGATCGTCCGACTGTGAGCGGGCCCCGCACGCAGCCCTCCGGTACGGGCCGGCGATCGTGAGCGGCTAGGAGCCGAGGTAGCGCAGGATCGCGAGGACCCGGCGGCTGTAGCCGGTCACGTGGGAGAGGTCGAGCTTGTCGAAGATGGTGTTGATGTGTTTCTCGACCGCGCTCTGCGACACGTGCAGGCGTTCGGCGATGGCGGCGTTGGTGTGCCCCTGAGCCATGTGGTGCAGCACGTCGCGTTCCCGCGGGGTGAGGCGGTTGAGCGGGTCGCTGTGGCTCGTGGCGGACATGAGCTGCCGGACGACCTCGGGGTCGAGCGCCGTGGCACCGGCGGCGACGCGGTCGAGTGCGTCGAGGAAGTCCTCGACCTGGGCGACGCGGTCCTTCAGGACGTAGCCGACGCCTTCGGACCGGTCGGCGAGGAGCTTCGCGGCGTAGCGCTTCTCGACGTACTGGGACAGGACGAGCACGGCGACGTGGGGCCACCGGCGGCGGATCTCCAGCGCGGCCCGCAGTCCGTCGTCGGTGTTGGTGGGCGGCATGCGGACGTCGGTGACGACGACGTCGGGACGGTGCTCTTCGACGGCGGTGACGAGCTGGTCGGCGTCCGCGGCGGCGGCCAGCACCTGGTGTCCCTCGTCGGCGAGGAGGCGGACCAGCCCCTCGCGGAGCAGGGTGGAGTCTTCGGCGAGGACTACGCGCACGGTAGCTCCGCTCGGATCGTCGTGGGGCCACCGGGTGGGCTGTGCACGTCGAACCGGCCGTCGAGCGCGGCCACCCGGCGGGCGAGGCCCTGCAGGCCGCTGCCGTGCGGGTCGGCGCCGCCGATGCCGTCGTCGCGCAGGCGCATCTCGATCGTCGTCCCCCGCGCCTCGATGTCGATGGCGACCAGGGTAGCCCGGGCGTGTTTGGTGGCGTTGGTGATCGCTTCGCAGGCGACGAAGTACAGCACGGTCTCGATCGGTCGGGCGGGCCGGACGGGCACGTCGTAGCTGATCCTGACGGGGGTCGCCGATCGTTGCGCCACCATGCTCAGCACCTCGTCCAGGGTGGTGTGGTCGAGTGCGGCGGGGTAGACCCGCCAGGCCACGTCCCGCAGCTCGTCGATGGCGCGTTGGGCGTCCTCGTGCGCCTGGGCGAGAAGTGCACGCGCCTTGTCGGGGTCGCGGCTGCGGCGCGCCCGCCCGAGCAGCATGCCGAGTGCGACGAGGTGTTGTTGCAGCCCGTCGTGCAGGTCGCGTTCGATGCGCTGGCGCTCGGCGTCGACCGCGGCGATCACGCCGGCCCGGCTGACCGCCAGCTCGCTGATCCGCCGCTGCAACGCCTGGCGCGTGTGGGATTCGAGCAGGCTGCGGGCCAGCCAGCGGTCCAGTGTGGCCACGCTGGCCATCGCCTGGAGGTTCACGACCAGCAGGGCGGTCCCGATGAGCCCCTGCGACAGGAGACCGGCCAGGCTCATGGTGCCCGCCACGAAGGACCGCACCACGATGGCGGCGAGCACGACGCCGACCACCAGCAGGCCGACGGTGAGCGCGCCGAGCGCCGCCGGCAGGAGCCGGGTGGCGAGGTAGCCGAGGACCCGCGGTCCGCCCGCCCGGACCGGTGGCGGGGCCGGTTCCAGGGCGATGTCGGCCAGGCGGCGCCGCTCCCACCCGGCGACGCGTCGGGCGTACGAGACGGTGGTGGCGCCGACGTGGCGGCGCGCCGCCGGCGCCGGCGAGACCGCGACCACGGCGAGCCCGGCGAGGAGCAGGAACAGCAACTCGGCCCCGGCGGTCAGGACGCCGACCGCCACGCCCGCCGCCGGCCGGCCCCTGCGGGCCACGGCGCCGATCCACGACCACCGATCGTGCGTCGCGCGCGCTGGCACCGGGGCCTCCCTTCGTAGCTCGTGTCGTCCCGGATCGGTGGCGGGCGGTCGCGTGTCCGACCGCCCGCCACCGACCCGGCTACCGGTCACCGGCGACCATGATGACCTGCGTGTCGGCGTCGCTGTCGCGCGGTGTGGCATCGGTCCTGCGGCGGCCGGTGGGGAATCTCGGGGCCCACCAGTTCGCCTCGCCGAGCAGCCGCATGAGTGACGGCAGGACGACCGCGCGGATGATGGTGGCGTCGATCAGGATCGCGGCGGCGAGCCCCACGCCGAGTTGTTTGAACTCGACGATCGACAGGGTCGCGAAGATGCAGAAGACGGCGACCATGATGATCGCGGCACTGCTGACCGTGGACGCCGACGAGACGATGCCCTGCTCGATCGCCTGCCGGGTCGGCACGCCGCGCTGGACCGCCTCGCGGATGCGGCTCACGACGAACACGTGGTAGTCCATCGACAGCCCGAAGAGGATGACGAACAGCATCAGCGGCAGCCAGGACACGACCGCGCCGTTGGAGGTGAACCCGAGCAGGCCCTCCGCCCAGGTGCGCTGGAAGACCAGCACCAGCAGCCCGTACGACGCAGCCACGGAGATCGTGTTGAGCAGGATCGAGGTCAAGGCCACCACCATCGACCGGAACGTGACGAGCATGACGAGGAACGTCATGCCGAACACGAACGCGACGACCGGCGGCAGCGCCGCGGCCATGCGGTCGCGGAAGTCGGCGTCGCTGGCCGTACGGCCGGCCACCGCCCACTCGGTGTCCGGGACGGTGCCGACGGTCTGCGGCAGCAGTACGTCGCGCAGCCGCCGCAGCGACAGCGTCGCCTCGCTGCTGTCGCTGGCGCCCGCCACCCGGACGGTGGCCAGGAAGACCGTGCCGTCGGCGGACCTGCGCACCGTCAGAGGGCGGCCCTGGGCGAACCGGCCGTCCCCCTCGATCCGCGTGGCGAGATCGGCGATCTCCCGCTCGACAGCCGGCGCGCCCGCGGCGTCGGTGCGGATCGCGACGACGTGGCTGGTACCCAGGTCGTTACCGGGGAAGCACGCTGATCAGCTCCGCCTTGACGAAGTCCGCCGCCAACGTCTCGGTCAGCGCCTTCGACAGGGACGCCGACCCCACCTGTTCCACCCGCAGGTCGGGATGCCGCTGCTGCGCCTGCCCGGTGGCCTCCAGCAGTGGTCCGACCCGCGCGTCGGCGTCCTTCGCCACACCGGTCATCTCGACCTCGATCAGCACTGCGTCGCGGCTCGGGGAGGTGACCGCGTCGCCGACCCGCGCCACCTCGGGCACCGCGCGCAGCCGCGTCGACAGGTCGGCGGCCACCGCCTCGGCACGTGGGAGATCGAGACCGCCGGTCCGCGCCGTGATCAGCACGCTCTCCACCGCCGGGGCGTCGGGGAACGCGCCGGCCTGTTCGATGCGGTCCGCGCGGGCCAACTCCCCGTGCAGGCTGTCCTGCGTGGTGGCCTTCACCGTGCCGACCAGGCTGCCACCCACCACGCTGGCCAGCACGAAACACAGCCAGGCGGTGATCGCGAGCCACGGATGGTTGGCGCTCCACCGGCCAACCCGCGTGGTGAGGGGAACGCGGACGGCGTGCCGTCGGCGGCGACCCGCCGGTGCGGGGTCTCCGACGCCCGTCATCGGCCGTCCGCCGACCGGCGCGGGGTTGCGTACACCGTGCCACGTACGGCTCCGGCCGGGTGACCGGAGTGGACGTACGGCTCGACGGGTGCGCCCGGCCCGAACCTGTCCGGTTCCACCTCGTTCCCCGTCGCCGGTCGCGGGCGGCGCGCCCTGACCAGCCGGGAGACGACGAAGTACCCGACGGCGAGCGCGCAGGCCGCGATGACGGCCTTCTGGAACGTCCCGGCGTACGCCTCGACGGAGTGCCAGTTCTCCCCGAGCAGGTAGCCGGCCGTCACGAACAGGGTGTTCCAGATGAGGCTGCCCAGCGTGGTGTAGAGCAGGAACGTGGCGAGCGGCATCCGCTCCACACCGGCCGGGATGGAGATGAGGCTGCGGAAGATCGGGATCATGCGCCCGAGGAAGACGGTCTTCACCCCGTGCCGGGCGAACCACGCCTCCGTCCGGTCGATGTCGCTCACCTTGACCAACGGCAGCCGCGCCGCGATCGCGCGGACCCGGTCGCGCCCGAGCGCGGCGCCGACGTGGTACAACACCACCGCGCCCACCACCGAACCGATCGTGCTCCAGAGGATCGCGGCGAACAGGTTCATCCTGCCCTGCGCGGCGGTGAACCCCGCCATCGGCAGGATCACCTCGCTCGGGATCGGCGGGAACAGGTTCTCCAACGCGACCGCCAGGCCGACACCGGGGGCGCCGAGCCCCTCCGTCAGATCGGTCACCAACCCGGTCAGGCCGCCCTGCGACGGATCGGACTCCTCGGCCAACCGGCCGGCGTGCATCGACACCTGCGACAAACGGATCATGCCGATGACGCTATGAACTCGCCACGGCCCGGACCATGAGGTCGACCGCCGGCCTCAGCGGGCCGACCGCAACCGCCGGGGTGCGGAAGACCGCACCCCCACCGCCGGCCGGAACAGGCCCGTCGCCGCCGACGAGGTGTTCTTCGCCCCGGTGCGGACGCGCAAGCGACCGGCTGCTGGCGGACGAGCCACTCACCGCCCTCGTGCGCGGCGAATCCACTACCATCGTTACTTTGGTCGAACCGCGAGACGACACGACACGCCGAAGGCGAGTGGCTTTCGTGCCACCGGGCCGTGACACCATGTCTCTGTCGTCCGCCGCCTCGGCGCGGCTGGTCAAGGATCCGGTGGAGTCGTGATGGCTGGGCTGACAGGGCAGCGATGCCGGGCACCACGCCACCGGTTCCGTGTCCTCCGTGCACGACGGGGCCCTGCCAGCTCATCGGCCGGCCAGGCGTGGGCGGCCGAGGCGTCGTCCACCGGGGCAGAGACGGACACGGCTGCCGGCTAGCGGCCGACCCGGCAGGCCATCGCCGAGGCCACCACCGCACCCCTGGAGGGACCAGATGGTTTCAGGTCGACCGACTGCCCGACCGTGGCTGCCGTACGCCGCGGCCATCGTGGCCGGATCCGCGGTCATCGCGGCGGCCTACCTGATCGCCCGGCCGGCGTCGGACGCCGTATGCACGCCGCTGGAGGTCAGCTCGTCGATCGAGAAGGACGTGCTGCTCGGCGAGCTGGCGGAACGCTACAACAAGAGCGATCGGCGAACCGGCGGCCGGTGCGCCGTGGTGACCGTGCACGGCCTCGCCTCCGGTGCGTCGACGGACGCACTGGCCGGGGACTGGGCGGTCAAGCAGCCCGACCTGCCACGGCCGCAGGTGTGGTTGCCGACGTCGAGCCTGTGGACCGGGCAGTTGAAGTTGCTGGACGAGGCCGCCGGACGCCCGGCGCAGACCCCCGGCCGGTACCCGTCGATCGCGAACAGCCCGCTGGTGATCGCGATGCCGCAGCCGAAGGGGAAGCACCTCCAGCAACAGGGTCCACTCGGCTGGGGTGAGGTCCTGGGCTCGTCCGGGCGCACGGGCTGGGCCGCCTTCGGTCGCCCCGAGTGGGGACGGTTCAGCTTCGGCAAGGTCAACCCGAACCTGTCCACCTCCGGGCTGGCGGCCACGATCGCGAGCTACTACGCAGCCATCAACCGGGCCAGCGACCTGACCGAGAGCGACGTCGCGAATCCGGCCGTGACCCAGTTCGTCCGCCGCATCGAGGCCAACGTGTCCCACTACAGCGACGACATCGTGGACCTGTTGAAGGACCGCGCCGAGGCGGACCTGTCCAGCGCCGGCACGGCGGCACCGACGGACATGAGCGCCGTGGTGACCCAGGAAGAACTGGTCTACCAGTACAACGAAGGGAAGCTGAGCCCGAGTCCGGGCGAGAAGCCGAGGGTCCCACTGATCGCGATGTATCCGAAGGAGGGCACGTTCAACCTCGACCACCCGTACGTGGTGCTTCCCTCGGCCAGCCCGGAGCAACGCGACGCCGCCGCCGACTTCCTGAAGTTCCTCCAGGAGCCGCCGCAGCAGCAGAGCTTCAGCCGGCACGGGTTCCGCGACCACGAGCGGAACGCGGCCGGCCCGCTGATCGCCGCCGTCGGCGGGCGGGGGGCCGAGAACCTGACCTACTTCGACCCGCCGGATCCCACCGTGGTCAAGGCGATCCTCACCGGCTGGGGCACGCTCCGGAAGAAGGCCAACATCCTCGTGGCCGTCGACACGTCCGGGTCGATGAACGCGAAGATCGGTGACCGGACCAGGTTCCAGGTGGCGACCAGGGCCGCCACCAAGGGCTTCGGCCTCCTGAACTCCGAGGACAAGGTCGCACTCTGGTCGTTCTCGTCCGAGACCCCGCAGCGGCCGAAGTCGCCGTACAGCGAGGAGGTCCGGCTGTCCCCCTTCGACCAGAAGTCACTCACCAGAGAGATCAACAATCTCCACGTCGAGGGCGGCACCGCGCTGTACGCCACCGTACGGGCGGCACACCGGCACATGCTCGATCACTACGACCAGTCCCGGATCAACGCGGTGGTCGTGCTGACCGACGGCACGAACGAGTACACCAAGGACAACAACCTCGCCCGGCTGCTGAAGGATGTCGCGTTGGATCCGGAACGACCGATCAAGATCTTCTGCATCGCCTTCGACGAGAAGTCCGATTTCGGGACGCTGGACCGGATCGCCAAGGCGTCCGCGGGCAAGGCGTTCGACGCCCGCGACCCGGCGAAGATCGACGACGCGTTCGTCAAGCTCGTCAGCAGCTTCTAGCGCCGGGCCAGCACCGGCACGTCCACGCCGGCGTCGGCGTAGCGGCGGACCTGCTCGCGGCAGTGCTCCGGCGAGCCGTGCAGCACCAACGCGTCGACCACGTCGTCGGGCACCGCCGCGCCCGCGCCGCGCCGGTCCCCGGCGGCCCAGGCCCGCCACATCGGCCCGAGCACCTCCTCCCTGCCCAGCCAGCGGTGGAACTCGGCGTACGCGGCGACGGTAAGGTAGCTGGTGATGAGCCGGCGGCCCAGAGCGCGGGCGTGCACGGCGTCCTCGGTCGGGCAGACGAAGATCCGCGCGGGTGCCGCCGCGCCTGCGCCGGTCGTTCAGGAACGATAGAAGATCGTGCTGTACCTTCCACAGATGTTGGCGCTCAGGGAATTGTCGGTGCACTCGTTGATCTCGACCCGCGTGACATTCGAGGCAAAGTTGTAGGTCCTGGAGACCGTCGAGTTCATGCCGTTGTCGTTGGCGAGTTCCTCGTAACGCGTTCCGCCGTCCCGGTAGTAGGCCATGAGCCGCGCCTTCGCGTTGCGGTCGTTCGCGACGGTGTCCTTGACCTTCACCTCGACGTACAGTCGGCCGTTGTCGCCCCACCGCCAACTACCGTGCACCCAGGCGCCGGAGACATCCGCGCTCGTGTTGCTCATCGACCATTCGGTGGCCGCCTGGGCCGGGGCCGGAGAAATCACGACCGTACCGAACAGAGCGGAAATTCCCAAGAGGGCGGCGACGGCGGAACGACGCTTCTTCAATTCGTACTCCCTTTAGTGTTTGGCTTGCACCTGAGACGTTAATTTGCACGGCGTCCGTCCACATCGTCCCGCTGATTGATCCCCTACCACGACCGCTGCGGTATCCGGATCGGCTGCCTACCGCAGCGGTTGTACGGCGCCACCCGCGGGACACCGGCCCTCATCGCCACCGCTCGACCTCGCACCGACCACTTAGGATCTACCGGTGCCACACCGCGAGCGGCTCCGGCAACGACTGCACGACGTGCCCGCGACGGTCGTCGACGCGGCGGTCGCCACCGGCATCGTGGCGGTCACCGCCTGGATGGGGCGCGACTACCAACTGCCCGGCTTCCGCGAGTTCGACGGCACGGCCCTGGTCCTGACCTGCCTGGCCAACATCCCGCTCGCGGCACGCCGCCGCGCCCCGGTGACCGTCCTGCTGACCTGCTGCACCGTGGTGGCGTGGTTTCTCACCCTCGGCTACGTGCCCAGCCTGAACCTGTTCGGGCCGCTGCTCGCGATGTACACCGTGGCCGCGACGCGTCCCACCCGCACCGCCCTGCCGGGGGCCGCGGCCACGGCCGGGGTGACCTTCTACAGCGGCATGGTGGTCGAGGTCTACACGCTGTGGACGGCGCTCGCCCAGGCGCTGGTGGCGACCCTGGTGGCCTGGCTGTTCGGGGCCGGGGCCCGACGGCTGGCCGACCGCAACCGGCGACTGCTCGCCCTAGCGGAGGAACTGCGCCGGGAGCGGGAGGCCCGGGCCCGCAGCGCGGTCATGGCGGAACGGATACGTATCGCCCGCGAGCTGCACGACGTGGTCGCCCACCACATGTCGGTGATCTCGGTGCAGGCCGGCCTGGCCCGGTACGTCCTCGCCACCGATCCGGCGACGGTGGGCGCGGCGCTGGACACCATCGCCGACAGCAGCCACGAAGCGCTGGAGGAGATGCGCCGGATGCTCGCCCTGCTCCGGGTGTCCGACGCCGATCCGCGAGGCGAGGGCGACGGCCGCGACCCCGCACCGGGGCTGGGTCGGCTCGACGAACTCGTCGAGCGGATCAGGGCCGCCGGCGTCCAGGTCGCGGTGATGGTCGTGGGTTCGCCCCGCCCACTGCCACCGGGGACGGACCTCTGCGCGTACCGGGTGGCGCAGGAGTCGTTGACGAACGTCCTGAAGCACGCGCGCGGGGCCCGGGCGAACGTCACGCTCGACTACGGCCAGCCGGAGCGGCTGACCATCCGGGTCGCCGACGACGGCCCCGGCGCTCCTGACGGGCCGGCGCACGGCCACGGTCTCGCCGGCATGCGCGAGCGGGCACGGCTGTACGGCGGAAGCCTGCACGCCGGCACCGCCCCGGGCGGCGGCTTCACCGTCACCCTCAGCCTGCCCGTCGCCCCCTCTCACCTGGCCGGACCAGACCGGACTCGTACGCCAGGACCACCGCCTGCGCCCGGCTGGCCAGGTCGAGCTTGGCCATGGTCCGGTTCAGATGGGTCTTGACGGTCGCCTCCGCGATCACCAGGCGCCCGGCGATCTCCGAGTTGTCGAGGCCCGTGCCGACCAGCCGCAGCACCTCCCGCTCCCGTCCGGTGAGGACGTCGAGCGCCGGCAGCGCACCGGGCCGCGGCGCGGCGGAGGCGGCAAACGACTCGACGAGTCGGTGGACCACGCGGGGTGTGAAGAGCATGTCCCCGCGCGCCACGGTGGCGACGGCGGCCAGCAGCCGCTCCGGGGGCGTGTCCTTGAGCAGGAAACCGCTGGCCCCGGCACGCAGCGCGTCGTAGACGTACTCGTCGGTGTGGAACGTGGTCAGCACGAGGACGCGGGGCGGGTCGTCGCCGGCCGCGGCGATGATCTCACGGGTGGCCGCGATCCCGCCGACGCCAGGCATACGGAGGTCCATCAGGACCACGTGGGGCCGGGTGGCGGCGGCCACGGCCACGGCCTCGGCGCCGTCGGCGGCCTCGCCCACCACCCGCATCCCCGGGGCGGCCCGAAGCAGGGCGGCCAGACCGGCGCGAATCAGCACCTGGTCGTCGACGACGAGAACCCCCACCGACCTACTGCTGCGGGACATGAGCCTCCTGGTCCTTGCGGTTCGACGCCAACAGCGGTTGGGTTCGACGCCAACAGCGGGCGGGTTTGGTCCGAATCGCGGGCGGACGCGGCCCGAGCCCACGCCCACGCGCGCCACGAGCTTCGGTCTCACGCGCCGCCGGGAACCGGCCCGGTCGGACCTCCGCCGTCGCCGGTCGACCTCCGCCCGACGACAGCGGCTACGCCCTCAGGCGGCGGACGAGTTTGCGCAGGCCGGACTGCCAGCCGTCCGGGTCCTCGGCCTTGCGGCGGGCGTAGTCGGCGACCTCGGGGTGCGGCAGGATCAGGAAGCGCTCCTCGGCGAGGCCGGCGACCGCCGCGTCGGCGACCTGGTCGGCGGTGAGCACCGCGCCGGAGGCGGCCACGACCCGCGCGCCCAGGTGACCGGCGGCCAGCCCGTCGGCGAGCATGGGCGTGTCCACGCCCTGCGGACACAGCGCGCTGATCCGGACGCCCTGGTCCCGGTAGGTGACGGAGAGCCACTCGGCGAAGCCGACTGCGGCGTGCTTGGTGGTGGCGTACGGGGCGTCGCCGATCGAGGTCAGCACGCCCGCCGCCGAGCAGGTGTGCAGCAGGTAGCCGCTGCCCCGGGCGAGCATCGCCGGCAGCACCGCGCGGGCCGCGTAGACGTGGGAGAGCACGTTGACCCGCCAGGCGCGGTCCCAGCCGGCGTCGTCGACCTCCATCCCGCCGCCGGAGGTGACGCCCGCGTTGGCGCAGAACAGGTCGATGCGCCCGTACCGCTGCTCGGTGTCGGCGACCAGCGCGCGGACCTGCTCCTCGTCGGTGACGTCCAGCCCGACGGCGTGGGCGACCGGGCCGAGGCCGTCGGCCACCGCGCGGGCCGCGTCGGCGTCGAGGTCGGCCACCACCACGGCGGCGGCGCCCTCGGCGGCGAAGCGGCGGGCCAGGGCGGCGCCGATCCCGCCGGCCCCGCCGGTGATGATCACTACCCGGTCGGTCAGGTTCACCGCGACCCACCCCCACCCAGGCGCGTGATCAGGTCACCCAGCGCCGCCGCGCCACCCGCGGCGAGCTCCGGGGTGGGCAGCAGGGCCAGCACCGGCACGTCCACGCCGGCGTCGGCGTAGCGGCGGACCTGCTCGCGGCAGTGCTCCGGCGAGCCGTGCAGCACCAACGCGTCGACCACGTCGTCGGGCACCGCCGCGCCCGCGCCGCGCCGGTCCCCGGCGGCCCAGGCCCGCCACATCGGCCCGAGCACCTCCTCCCTGCCCAGCCAGCGGTGGAACTCGGCGTACGCGGCGACGGTAAGGTAGCTGGTGATGAGCCGGCGGCCCAGAGCGCGGGCGTGCACGGCGTCCTCGGTCGGGCAGACGAAGATCCGCGCGACCACCTCGAAGCCGGGGCGCCGCTCGCCGACCTCGGCGAGAGCCCGGGGCACGTCGGTGGCGGCGAGCCAGTTGAGGATGACGCCGTCGGCCTCGGCGCCGGCCAGCCGCAGCATCCCCGGGCGCAGCGCGGCGAGCAGCACCGGCGGCGGCACGGCCGGCTTGCGGTCCAGGGTGAAGCGGCGCACGGCGAAGGTGTCGTACTCCTCGTCGACGGTCTCCCCGGCCAGCGCCGCGCGCAGGAACCGCAGCACGTCGCGGGTGCGCCGGAACGGCTCCTCGAACGGCACGGCGTTCCAGTTGCCCACGACGACCGGCGAGGACGCGCCGATGCCGAGCGCGAACCGGCCCGGGGCGGCGTCGGCCAGCGCCGCCGCGCTCATCGCCAGCAGGCCCGGGCCCCGGGTGAAGACCGGCGTGATCGCGGTGCCCAGGCGCAGCCGGGGCTGCCAGGCGGCGGCGAGTGCCAGCGGGGTGAACGCGTCCGCCCCGTTGACCTCCGAGGACCACACGTCGGTGAAGCCGGCCCGGTCGAGGGCCGCGTAGATCGCGGCGTGCTCGGCGAGCGGGATGCCGTCCAGCGGCACGGTCATGCCCCATCGCGTCGTCATCGGTCGATGGTGCCCGCTCGCCGGGCCGCAGAGCAAGATCCTGTGACTTTCCCGGATACCGCGAGCCCGGCACCCCCGGGTGGTGCGACTGCCTGATGGGCCCCACCGCTCTAGTCATCGACGCTCAGCGATCGACACCCGGTGACGCGGGATAGTCTCCATGCGTGACCTTCTCGCTCGTCGCCCGCTCCGCCGACGGCCGCCACCACGGCGTCGTCGTGGCCAGCCGGTTCCTGGCCGCCGGCGCGCTGGTGCCGGCCGCCGAGGCCGAGGTCGGCGCGCTCGCCACCCAGGCGCACGTCAACCTCGCCTACCGCCCGCAGGGGCTGACGCTGCTGCGCACCGGGGTGGCCGCGGCCGACGTGGTGGCCGGGCTGGTCGCCGCCGACCCGGACCGGGACCACCGCCAGCTCGGCGTGGTCGCCGCCACCGGCGTGGGCGCGACCTGGACCGGGCCGAGCTGCCACCCCTGGGCCGGCGGCCAGGCCGGCGACGGCTGGGCGGCGCAGGGCAACATCCTGGTCGGCCCGCAGGTGATCGACGCGGTCCGGGACGCCTGGCTGGGCGGGGCCGCTCTGCCGTTCCCCGACCGGCTGCTGGCCGCGTTGCACGCCGGGGACCAGGCCGGCGGCGACCGGCGCGGCCGGCAGAGCGCCGGGCTGCTGGTGGTCGAGCGTGGCGGCGGGTACGACGGCACCGGCGACGTGCTTGTCGACCTGCGGGTCGACGACCACCCCGATCCGGTGACCGAGCTGGGCCGGCTGCTCGCGGTGCACACCCTGCTCTTCGGCCGGCCCGACCCGGCCACCCTGCTCGACCTGACGGGCGCGGTCGCCGCCGAGGTCGGCGCGCTGCTGGGCGCGCTCGGTCACCCGGTCGACCCGGCGCGACCGGAGGAGGCGCTCTTCTCCTGGGCCGGCCTGGAGAACCTGGAGGAGCGCCTGGTGCCCGGCCGGATCGACCCGGTCGTGCTGGACCACCTGCGCAGGGCCGCCCCGCACGTGCCCGCCCCGCGCCCGGAGGCGGACCCGCTCGGCGCCGACGCCTGACCCGCCTGCGGGGCCGGGCCCCGTGCCGGCTCGGGGTCCGCCCGGATCAGCCGCCGAAGGAGAGCCAGCGGAAGCCGGCGGCGTCGACGACGGCCCGCTCGCGGTCCGTGAGGCCGGCCCGGCCGGTCGCCTTGCGGATCAGCGTGAGCCGGTCCCAACCCAGCCCGGGCGGGACCGCCCGCCCGCCGGTGAGCAGGCCGGCGACGACCTCCGCCGCCGTCGGCGTCAGCCACGGCCGCCGCGCCAGCGCCGCCGCCAGGTCCAGGCCGTGCACGCCGACCTCCACCACGCGGGTACGCAGGAACTCGCCGAGCACCATCGCGTCGCCGTGCCGGGTGCGCACCACCCGACCCGGCGGTGCGGCGTCGACGGCGTCGAGGGCGGCCCGCCAGGCCCGGTCGAAGTCGGCCACCAGGGCCGGACCGTCGAGCTCCCGGGCTTCCCGCCGGCCGCTGTCGACGCGGGCCGCGTCCACGGACGGGGTGAACTTGGCGGCGCCGTAGTAGGCGGCGGCGTCGACCTCGGCGCGGGGCGGGGCGGGCGCGGCGAGCATGTCGACCAGCCGGCCCGCGCCGGTGCGTACGTGGGCGAGCAGTTCGCGTACGGTCCACGGCCGGCAGTCGGTCGGCCGGTCGAGATCCGCCCCGTCGACGCCGCGCAGCACCTCGCCGAGGCGCTCGCACTCGTCCCGGAACGCCGCCCGTACGCTCTCCACGATCCCCTCCCCCGTCCCGCCCGACCCTCTCACACCGGCGCGGCCGTTTCGGGGCCCGCCCGGCGGGTACGCGCGCGGCCGGGCCAACGAGAGGAGCGCCAGGGATGGCCGGGATCATGCTGCGCAGCACCGCGTTCAACGACCACGACATGCTGCCGAACCGCTTCTCGAAGGAGGGCGGCAACGTCTCGCCGCCGCTGGAGTGGGAGCGGGTGCCGCAGTCCGCCGCCGAGCTGGTCCTGCTCGTCGAGGACCCGGACGCGGGTAGGACGCCGTTCCTGCACTGGCTGGTCACCGGGATCGCGCCGAGCGCCGCCGGGGCGCCGGAGGGCGGCGTGCCCCTGGGCGGCCGCGAGTGGCCCAACGACTTCGGCACCACCGGGTGGGGCGGCCCGCACCCGCCCCAGGGCGACGATCCCCACCGGTACTTCTTCCGGCTCTACGCGCTGGACCGGCCGCTGGAGTTGCCCGGGACGCCACGGGCCGACGAGGTGCACCGCCTGCTCGTCGAGCGGGACGCCGCGAGCGGGACGATGGTCGGCACCTACTCCCGCTGAGCGGGTCAGCCCTTGACCCGGGGCACCAGCCGGTGCACGGCGGCGAGCACCAGCGCCATGACCACGCCCATCGTGCCGACGATCCCGGCGGCGCTGCCGGCGTAGCCGACGAGGAGAGGCCTGCGGGCCAGCTCGCTGGGCGGGGTGGCGCGCAGGTCGACCAGCCAGGAGAGGGCGAACCCGCAGGCCACCACCGCCAGTACGCCGCCGACGCCGAGCACCGTCGCGGCGACCCGGTGGGCGTCGGCCGACTCCACCTGCGCCTGCTCCCGCTGGGTGATCAGCAGCACCAGCCCGGCCAGCGCCGCCCAGACCCCGACCACCAGGAACGCGGCCACCGCGTCGCTGGGCCGGTGCCAGCCGGCAGAGAGGGTGGCCACCCCGGCGATCGCGGCGTAGCCGGCGCCGAGGAAGGCGCCGAGCACCCGCACCTTGCGCGGCAGCACGAGCACCAGGGCCACCGCGACCGAGGCGGCGACCGTGGCGTGCCCGCTGGGCAGGCTGTTGCCGGCGTAGATCCGTTCGGGGTCGATGCCGAAGTCGGGTCGGGTCAGGCCGTACTTGAGCAACTGGGTGGTGGCGTTGGCGCCGGCGATCAGCAGGGTGGCCGTGACGGCCAGGGCGATCCGGCCCCGGATCAGGGCGATGAAGCCGATCACCGCGGTCGCCGCCAGCAGCGAGACGACCGACATGGCGTTGAGGATCCGGTCCACCGGGCCGTCGATGCGGTCCTGCCCGATCCGGTTGCCGGTCAGGGCGACGGTGTCGACCCACTGGCCGATCTCGACGTGCATGGCGACCCGCCACACCGCGATGAAGGCCGCCGCCTGGACGAGCGCCAGGACGACCAACCAGACCGCGGTCCAACCCCTCGGCGTCGTTCGCACCCGCACACCGTAGCGGCAGGCGCGGCCCGGTCGGCGGGTGGCCTGTCGCTCGGCTACGGCTAGGTTGGTGGCGGACGTGAGGAGGGTGCGGTGACGCGTACACCGGAGGGTGCGCCGGCCCCGACGGACCGGCCGGAGACGCTCGCGGACCTGCTCGGCGGGCGCCGGGGCGCGGTCGACGCCAGCCTGCCGCCGGTGGCGTTCGCCCTCGGCTGGCTGCTCGGCGGGCACTCGCTGTGGGGCGGGGTGGGCGCGGCCGTGGTCACCGGCGCCGCGCTGGCCGGCTGGCGGCTGCACCGGGGCGACCGGCCGCGTTCGGTGCTGGTCGGGCTGTTGGCCGTCTGCGTGGCCGCGCTGGTCGCGTTGCGCACCGGGCGCGCCGAGGACTTCTTCCTCGTCCAACTGCTGTCGAACGCGGCGAGCGCGCTGGCCTGGGTGGTCAGCATCGTGGTGCGCTGGCCGCTGCTCGGAACGGTGGTGGGCGTCGCGCTCGGCCAGCGGACCCGGTGGCGGCGGGATCCGGCGCTCCTGCGCGCGTACGGCCGGGGCAGCTGGGTCTGGGCGGCGTCCTACGTGCTGCGGGTGGCGGTGTTCCTGCCGCTGTGGCTCGGCGGTCAGGTGGTCGCGCTGACGGTGGCCCGGGTCGTGTTGTCCTGGCCGCTGGTGGCGGCGGTGCTCGCGGTGAGCTGGGTGGTGGTGCGCCGGTCGTTGCCGGCCGGTCACCCGGGGCTGCGCCACCCGGTCGAGCCGACCCGTGCGCCGGTGGAGCCGGCGGGAAAGTAAGGGAGAGGCCGCCACGGGGGGAGCGGCCTCTCCGGTGACGTACGTTACTCCGTCCCGGCCCCATGCGTGATCCCGTGGTGGCCGGTTTTTCGGGCGTTTTCGCGCCCGGTGCATATCCGGGTGTGGTGGGGTGGGCCGGCTGCCCCGCTGCGTCGGCCGGTTGACCGGCCCACCCCGGCCTGACCGTGGGAGTCAGGCCGTCCGCCGACCGGGCGTCTCCGTTCCCCCAGGCCCGCCCGGCCGGCCTCCGGGCGGGCGGGCCGCGCCACCCACCCGGAGGAGTCGGTCAGCCGTTGGGGAACAGCTTTCCGTAGTCGGCGTACGCCATGGCGACGTCCGCCTGGGCCCAGAACCGGTGGTACTTGAACTCCGGCTCGGGGCCGCCGTCCAGGTACGCCTGGACCTTCGGCCAGGCCGGGTCGTTCTTGTAGAAGGAACGGATGTCGAGGAAGCTCTTGCCCGGTGCGATCGCGTCACCGTTGGCCATCGTCCCCGTCCAGCCCGGCGGCACGTAGAGGCCCTGACCGGTGCTGGCGTCGTAGGTGTCGTCGAAGCGGCGGTAGTCGCCCCGCTTCTCCACGGTGGACACGCCCTGGGCGTCGCTGGCTCCGTGCAGCGCGTCCAGCAGGCCCTTGGCGGTGTTCTTCGCCGCCACGTTGCCCGACTTCGCCGCGTACGCGATGAGCGTGCGGGCGTAGGCGGCGGCGATGCCGACGTCCTGGCCCTTGACCGTGACCTCGACGTGCAGGTTGGTGTTGGGCTGCGGGTTGGCCGGGTTCCAGGTGGTCGGCTGGCCGGTCCACTTCATGTCCGACGGGATCGACCAGTTGGTGCCGACCGTGGTGTTGGCGATCGCCCACGGCACCCACTTGTCCAGCAGCGCCTTGGCCTTGGCGTTGCCGGTCTCCAGGTACAGCTCGGCGATGCGCTGCATGGACCAGGCCTGCATGCCGAACCACTGGTTCGACGGCGGGTCGTTGTAGACCGGGTCGACGTCGTAGTACATGCCGTAGAAGGTCGACGTGCCGGCCGGGGGCTGGCCGTAGTGGCCGCCCCAGCTGTTGGTCGCGCCGCCGGCGATGCCGCCCTCGGCGGACTGGAGCCAGGTGTAGAACTCCAGCTGCCGCTCCAGGCTCTTGGTCCAGTCGGCGACCGCGGTCGGCGACTTCGGCTTGAGCTCGTTGATGTTGGTCAGCGCCCAGGCCGCGAACGGGTTCTGGTAGCCGAAGTGGTTGTGGCTGGAGCCGATCCGCCACGACCAGTTCTGGTTCGGCTCGTACGCGCCACCCCAGGCGTAGTACCAGGACATCAGGTAGTGCGCCGAGTCCTTGCCGGTGCCGGCCGGGCAGGTGGCGGCCCCGACGCAGTTGCCGATCTTCTTGAAGTACTTGTCGAACATGGCGTAGCGCAGGTAGTCACCCATCTTCGCGGCCTTGGCCACGGTGGCCGCCACGTCGGCCTCCTTGCCCTGCTCCTTGGCCCAGGTCAGGGCCCAGTACGCGGCCTGCACGGCGCGGGCGTCGGCGTCGGGGGCGTTGGTGTACTTCCACTGCTTCGCCGGCGCGTTCGCCTCCTTGACGAACAGGTCGAGGTAGCCGTTGCGGCCGCCGTGGGCGAAGGTGTCGCAGGACGGCTGCGGCACGGTCTCCCACACCGACTCCTGGGTGCCCCGCTGGAAGGTGTTGATGTACGCCGGCCGGGTGGTGCCGTCGCCGCAGCGGCCGTAGCCGTAGGTGTTGTCCACGTCGAGCAGCCAGTGCATGCCGTAGATGTCACCGGTGCCGTAGGTGTTCTGCAGCTCCGCGCGCAGCGGGTCCTGGCCGACCGGCACGGACGGCTCCAGCTGCGACGGGTACTGGCTGGGCAGGTCGTGCTCGGCGGCGTACTGCGCGGTGCCGGCCGCGCCCGCGGTGGGCTGGTCGGCGTGCGACGGGATGATGTACTTCTCCATGACGTTCCAGGAGTTGTTGAACGGGGCCCAGTTCTGGGTCACCCGTCCGTACTGGGCCTCCAGCCACAGCCAGAAGCTGAACGCCTCGGAGGTCGTCTCGTGCCCGTGGTCGGGCGCCTCGACGATCAGCGTCTCGATCGAGTGGTACGGCACGCCCTCGGGGCTGAAGTAGCCCGAGTTCTTGATTTTGCCGTACTGGTCGAGGAACCGCTTGACGTAGGTGTTGTCCCCGCCGCCGTTGTCGTTGTCGATCTCGGTGGCGGTGATCGCCAGCGGCGCGTAGCCGGTGGCCGAGGCGGTGACGGTGGCGGTGCCACCGAGCGTGTCGGCGTCCTCCGCCGCCGCGACGGTCACGTTCACCCCGGTGTTCCAGTTGCTCGGGGTCAGCGTCACCGAGGCCGGCGAGACGGTGATGTCGGTGTCGCCGGTGCGGGCCAGCGAGACCGGCACGTTGGCCGTCGGCGCGGCGCTGAGCTTGAGGTTGACCGTCGAGCTGCCGCCCTCGGTCACGCTCACCGCCGACGGGGTCGCCACCAGCACCGGCCCGGACGCCTGCGTGACGGTGAAGGCCTTCTCCGCGGTGGCCGTCAGGTTCGCGTTGTCGTACGCCTTGGCCTGCACCGTGTACGCGCCGGCCGGCAGGTCCTCCAGCGTGTAGCCGTACGGGGCGGTGGTGTCGGTGTTGACCAGCAGGCCGTTGCGGTAGAACTCGACCTTGCTGATCGTCCCGTCCGGGTCGCTGGCGGTGGCGCTCAGCGGCACGTCGGCGGGGGCCTCGAAGGGGCCGGCCGGCACGTTCAGCGCAACCGTCGGCGGCTGCTGCTGCGTGCCGCCGCAGGTGACGCCGTTGACCGAGAAGGACGTCGGCTTCGGGTTGGCGCCGCCGTGCGAGCCGTTGAAGCCGATGCTGGTGGAGGCGCCCGTGGCGATGCCCCCGTTGTAGGACTCGTTGGTGGCCGTGACCTGGTTGCCGGTCTGGCTCCACTTGGCCGACCAGCCCTGGGTCACCCGCTGGTCGCCGGGGAAGGCGAACTTCAGCGTCCAGCCGTTGATCGGATCGCCGAGGTTCTTGATGGTGACGTTGGCGGTGAAGCCGTTGTTCCAGTCGGTGGTCGCGTAGACCACGTCGCAGGCGGGGGCGGCCTGTGCGGCGCCGGCCGGCAGGGTCACCCCGCCGACGGCGAGCGCGGCGGCGGCGACCATCGCCAGGCGGCGACGTCTTGCCAGATTTCTCATGTGCGCGGTGTCTCCTCGGACCTGGCCGGGGACGAAGGGCCCCGGCGGGGCGCCCTCCCGCGAACGGGGATTCGGGGGCACCCGGGATGGTGGTCGCCCCGGCCCGAGGCCGGGGTACGGCGGGCGGCGCCCCCTGCGGGGCTACTGCTCCGCCGACTGCGTCGGATGCCGTACCGGAGACACCGGCTGCCCTCGGCGACCCACGCTTGCGCGATCTGGCTCCGCGTCGCGGTGGCGACAGTGTGCCATGCATGGAAGCGCTCCCACAATGGCCGGAGGCGCACCGAAGCAGCAACATGTTTCGATCTCGTTTTGGGGCTTTCACAAAGCCGTGACGGGCGTTACAGTCGCAGCATCGGTCGATGGGAGCGCTTCCATCGACGGAGATCCAATTAGAAGATCACCCGGAGTCCGTCCACGACGGACCCCGGGGACTCAGCCCGAGGGCTGACGGCGGGCCAGCCCGGACACCGCCGTCAGCCGTTCCCACCGACATGGAGGGAGGTGGATCCTCTAGCCACTCGCGTGGCCCGGCTCCCGCGCGACACGCACGACAGGACGCCAATTCCGCCCGTGCGTGTGCAGCAATGGTGGGGACGGGGGTTGCCCTCCCCCGTCCCCACACACTAAACCTCCCGCCACGGCGGGAAAAGAGGCCGACGGGACTGGCCGTGTCGCCGTTCCGACCGGCCTCGTCCGCTGTCCGCCCGTACCGCCCGGTCGACGCCCCGCGCCCCGGCGCCCCGCGTCCCGCGGCCGGCCACCCGAGCGCCGGCGCCACCGCGCGCCCCCGCTCCCGCACCGCCGCCACGGGCGCAGCACGCACCCCTCCGCCGTTCCCGATCGCCCTTCGCCCGGCCGGGCGGACGCGACCGGCCGGCGGCTCCTGCCCTATGCTGGGAGCGCTCCCGGCCCGGCGGTGGCCACGCAGACCATGAGGAGAACCGATGTCGATGCCCACCCCGCGCCCGCCCCAGGGCGCCGCGCCCTCCGCCACCGCCCCCGCCGCCACGACCGGCCCCGCGCCGCGCGCCGACGAGACGCCGTCGGCCGGCCTGCGCTTCCCGCCGGGCTTCGGCTGGGGGGCGGCCACCTCCGCCTACCAGATCGAGGGCGCGGCCAAGGAGGACGGCCGGGGCGAGTCGATCTGGGACACCTTCAGCCACACGCCGGGCCGCACCCGCAACGGCGACACCGGCGACGTCGCCGCCGACCACTACCACCGGTACGCCGAGGATCTGGACCTGATGCGCGACATCGGGCTGGACAGCTACCGGTTCTCCATCTCCTGGCCGCGCGTACAGGCCGACGGCACCGGCGCGCCCAACCAGCGCGGGCTCGACTTCTACCGCCGTCTCGTCGACGGGCTGCACGAGCGGGGCATCGCGCCGATGGCGACGCTGTTCCACTGGGACCTGCCGCAGTCCCTCCAGGATGCCGGCGGCTGGGAGTCGCGCGACGTCGCCCACCGGTTCGCCGACTACGCCGAGATCGTCTTCCGCGCGCTCGGCGACCGGGTGCCGGTCTGGCTGACCGTCAACGAGCCGAAGACGGTGGTGCAGAACGGCTACCTCGAAGGTCACCACGCCCCGGGCCGGCAGGACCCGGACGCCGCGTACCTGGTCGCCCACCACCTCCACCTGGCCCACGGGCTCGCCGTGGCGGCGTTCCGCGCCACCGGCTCCGGCCGGATCGGCCCGGCGCTCAACCTGCACCCCTGCTACCCGGCCGACGACTCGCCCGAGGCCGCCCGGGCCGCCCGGCTCTACGACGGCTACGAGAACCGCCTCTACCTCGACCCGATCCTCACCGGCCGCTACCCGCAGGACGTGCTGGACGACCTCGGCCCCGACAGCCGGCTCGTCCGCGGCATCCACGACGGCGACCTGGCGACCATCGCCGCGCCGGTCGACCTGCTCGCCGTGCAGTACTACACGCCCTACTACGTCACCGGCGACGGCGCGACGGTCGGGCGCTGGCCCACCTCACAGGCCTCCTGGCAGCAGATCCACCCCGACGGGATGTACGACATCCTGACCCGGGTGACCCGCGACTACGGACCGATCCCGCTGACCGTCACCGAGAACGGCCTGCCCACCCCGGACACCCTCGACGCCGACGGCACGGTCGACGACGCCGGGCGGGTCACCTTCCTGCGCGACCACCTCGCCGCCGTGCACCGGGCCATGGCCGCCGGCGTGCCGCTGGAGAGCTACCACGTCTGGTCCCTGCTCGACAACTTCGAGTGGGACGCGGGCTACGACGAGCGTTGGGGCCTGGTCCACGTGGACTACCAGACCCAGCGGCGCGTGCTCAAGCGCAGCGCGCACTGGTACCGCCAGGTCATCGCCGCCAACGGACTCTGACCGCCCGGCACCCGCCACCCCGGCGCCGCCTCGGCGGCGCCGGGGTGGACGCCGTCGGCGCACCCGCCGGGTGGACGCCGGGCGGGCGCGCCGACCCGGTCAGCGGGGCAGGGCCTGCTGGAGTTCCGCCCGCAGCGCCGGGGTGAGCATCTCCCCCGCCTGCTTGGCCAGCCGCGCCATCTCGTAGCCGACCACGCCGATGTCGGCCTCCGCCCCGGCCAGCGTGGCCAGGATGGACCCGTCACGCACCTGCATGACCAGGAAGTAGCCGCGCCCCATCTCGACGACCGTCTGCTTGACGATGTCCCCGTCGAACATCTGCGCCGCGCCCGCGGTGATGCTCATCAACCCCGAGGTCACGGCCGCGAGCTTGTCGGCGTGGTCCCGGGGCAGGTGGTCGGAGATCGCGACCAGCAGGCCGTCGGAGGAGACCACGATGGCGTGCACCACCCCCGGCACCCGATCCGCGAACCCGCTGACCAGCCAGCTCAGGTCGCGGGCCTCCCGGCTCAACGTCGTCATCGCTGTCCCCCTTCGGTGCGTACGCCGCCCGGCGGCATGGAAATCTCCGTGGTGTCCTCGGCCTCGGCCCGCCGTACCCCGCTGTAGAACCGGGACAGCATCCCCCCGACCGCCTCCGGGTCCGGGTCGTGGCGTACCGCCGGCTGCTCCGGCCGCGCCGGCCGGGTGACGGCGGAGAGCTGCGCCATCGGCACCCGGACGGGCAGGCCGCGTTCGTTGGTCCCGCCCGTGACCGGGACCGCCGGCGGCGTCGGCGAGGCCCCCCGCACCGGACCGGGCGACGGCCCCTGCCGCGACCACCAGCCCCCACCGGTCGACGCGGTCGCCCGGGCCGCCGGGGCGAGCACGTCCTCGGCCCGCACCGGGACCGACCGGGCCTGCCGGGGCGGGACCTCGGATCGCCGCCCGGCCGCCGGCAGCTCGCCCGCCGGTCGCGCACCGGCCCACGCCGGCGGTCGCCCGGCCACCGGCAGCCCACCGGGCGGCGGCGGCCCGTCCCACGCCGTGGCGGTCAGCATCCGGGCCGCGACGGGCGCCTCCCCCTCGGGCGCCGGCGCCAGCAGGCCACCGGGCAGCCGTACCCGGGCGACGAGGCCCTCCTCGCCGCCGGCCAGGCGCACCTCGACGCGGAGCCGGGCGGCCAGGTGGCTGACCACGAACAGGCCCATCCGCTCGACCGTCGCCACGTCCGCGGCCGGCGGGGTGGCCAGGACGGCGTTCGCCTCGGCCAGCGCGGCCGGGCTCATGCCGATCCCCCGGTCGGTGATCTCGATGACCGCGCCGGCGCCCTCGCTCCGGGCGGTGACCGCCACGACCGTGTCGGGACGGGAGAACGAGGTGGCGTTCTCCAGCAGCTCGGCGAGGATGTGGACCAGCTCGCCGACGGCGTGGCCGACGACGTGCAGGTCGGCGACCGCCCCGTGCCGGATTCGCTGGTAGTGCTCGATCTCGGCGCTGGCGGCGAGCAGCATCGCGCCGAGCGCCGCCGGCCGGTTCCACCGGCGGGTCGACTCGGTCCCGGCGAGCACCAGCAGGCTGTCGTCGTTGCGCCGCATCCGGGCGGCCAGGTGGTCGAGCTTGAAGAGGTTCTCCAGCTGGTCCGGATCGCTCTCCTCGCGCTCCAGGTCGTCGAGCAGCTCCAACTGGCGCTCCACGAGCACCTGGCTGCGCCGGGCGAGGTTGACGAACATCGCGTTGACGTTGCGCCGGGTGGTCGCCTGCTCGACGGCGACGTTGACCGCGCTGCGGTGCACCGCGACGAACGCCTCCGCCAGCTCGCCGATCTCGTCGAGCGAACGGACCACCGCCGGCGGGACCTCGATTTCCGGGACACCCCCGGTCACGGTACGCAGCCGGTCCAGGGCGTCCGGCAGCTCCAGCTGGGCGATCCGCAGCGCCTGGCCGCGCAGCAGCCGCATCGACCGGGCCATGGACCGGCCGACGAGGACGGAGATGAGCAGGGCGACCAGCAGCACCGCGAGGATGCTGCCGACGACCAGCAGCGTGGTCCGCAGCTGCGTCGCGCTCACCTCGTCGGCCTGCCGTACGGCGTCGTCGAGCACCGACGCCTCGATGCGGCGGAGCAGCTCCTGACGCTGCTCACCGGCCGCCCACCACTGCGGCGCCGGCAGCACGCTCGGCGCGGCGGCCCCGGTCACCAGGCTCTGCTCCTCCAGCCGGGTGGCCGTCAGGAACGTCGGGTCCGTCGAGGTCTCGTCGTAGCGGCGGACCTGCTCGGCGGTGGCGGCGACCCGGAACGCGCCCAGGGCGGTCAGCTGCTGGGCGCGCAGGTCGGTCAGGACCACCTGGTCCTCCACGCCGTACCGGCCGGCGCGGGCGGCCTCGTAGAGCTGGGCCCGGACCCGTGAGGAGAGCTCCTTGACCCGGGCGAGCTGCACGTAGCGCAGCACCGCGTCGCTGAGCGCGGGCCGGTCCTCGCCCGGCGAGGGCTCGGCGAGCAGGCGCAGCAGGGCGTCGACGGCCCGGTGGTAGTTGCTCAGGATGGTGTCGCTGCCCAGCACCGCCGGGGGGATCGCGGCCCGGATGTAGGCGACCTGGTCGTAGGCCTCCAGCACCTCCGAGTAGGCCACCCGCCAGGAAGCGTCGGCGTCGGCCAGCGGCCCGGCGGCCCGGCGCAGGTCGCGCAGCGCCTGGTCGGTGGCGGCCTGCAACGGCCTCAGCACCACGATCGCCGCGTCCCGGTCGGCGCCCACGCCGCCCCGGCGCAACTCGCCCAGCTCACCGGCGGCCCGGTCGCGTTCCTGCTGAAGTCGGTGCACCAGCGCGACGATCTCCCGGCCGATGCCGACCTGCTGGGCGAAGTCGCCCAACGCGGTCGTCCGCCCGACGAGGGTGTGGGTCTGCACGCCGGCCAGCACCAGGAAAGCGACCGACGGGATGACCAGCACGGTGACGAGCTTGGTGCGCATCCGCCAGTCCCGCAGCCGGAACGGGGAACGGCGACGGTGCGGCACGACCCGGACGTCGAACCGACGCCGGCGGTGCTGCGACACCCCGTCGTCGGACGGTTCCGGACCTGTCCCCAACACCTGCCCCCTCCCTGTCCCGCGTCCGCCGCGAGCCGGGGAGCGGAGTCCATCCAACCAGGCCCGCGAGCCGTGTCAACGGGGCGGGCTGAGGTGCTACTCAGGAGGGTGAGGCGGTCTCGTCCGTCCGGACGATGGCGGCGAGCCGGGAGGCGTCACCGACGCGGCCCAGGGCCACCAGCGCCGCGCCGCTCGCCCCGACCTCCGGGTTGCTCCCGTACCACACCGGCCGGGGCGCGAGGGCCGCCGCGAACGACGTACGCCACCAGCGGGAGGCGGCCACCGCTCCCCCGCCGAGCACCACCTCGACCGACTCGTCCACGGTGGACTCCAGCACGACGAGGTCGTCGGCGACCAGGTCGCACAGGCCCCGCATCAGCCCCGCCAGGATCTCCACCGCGGTGGTGCCGAGGCTCAGGCCCCCCAGCACGCCCGAGCCGGCCGGGGACATCCCGGGCGGCCGGTCCCCGCCGAAGCGGACGTTCACCGGCAGGGTCCTGTCGTGCGGCACCCGGGCCAGGGCGACCTCCAGCTCGCTGCCCCCGGGCAGCCGCAGCTCCCGGTCGGCCCAGGCGAAGAGGTTGCCGCCCGAGGAGTACGCGGCGCCGGTCACCACGTGGTCGTGGTCGACCCGGTAGCGCCAGAGCTCCTCGGGCAGCGGCGGCATGGCCTGCCCCGCCGGGACGCGCTGCACCAGCCGCACCGCCGCCGACGTGCCGACCGTCACCGCGGCCCGGCTCGGCTCGACGCAGCCCGAGCCGACGTTCGACGCCGCGCCGTCGCCCACCGGGCCGGCCCAGGGCGCGTCGGTGAGCTGCGGCCAGCGCCGCGCGTACGCCGGCCGTAGCCGGCCCCGCCACCCGGCCGGAGCCAGCTCGGGCAGCTCCTCGGCACGGCTGCCGGCCAGCGCGCACGCCTCGGCGTCCCAGTCCAGCGTCCGCAGGTCCAGCAGGCCCGTGCCGGAGGCCTGGGAGATCGACATGGGCGCCGGGCCGAGCAGCTCGCCCAGCACGTACTCGGCCAGGCCGGCGAACCGGGCGACCCGCCCGCCGGTGTGTTCCCGCAGCCAGGGCAGCCGGACCGACCAGTAGCAGCGGTGCCACCACGTGCCGGTGCGCCGGTGGAAGTCGGCCGGGTCGGCCGGGCCGGCCGCCCCGGCGGGCACCTCGGGACGGGTGTCCAGCCAGGTCAGCACCGGCCCGAGAGGCGCGCCGTCGGCGCCGAGCGGGACCACCGAGTGCCACTGCCCGGACGTCGCCACCAGCGACACGTCGCGCAGGTGGCCGTTGGCGGCCAGCTCGTCCAGGCACGCCACCAGGCAGGCCAGGTAGCCGGGGCCGTCCAGCGTGCCGGTGCCGTCGTCGTGCACGACGAGGCTCACCTTGCGCCGGGCCAGCGCGCCGGGCAGCGGGCGGGCGTCCGTGTCCAGCACGAGTCCGCGTACCGAGGAGGTGCCCAGATCGAGCGCGAGAATGTTCATCGCGGGTCAAGTTACCCGGTGCGGCGCGCCCCGGCGTCCCAGCGCGTGGGCCGTACGCCCGATCGGCTTTGCGGTGCCCGCACGGGGCCGTAGGGTGATCGCATGCCCGCGCACCTGTCCTGCTGGTGGCCCGCCGACCCGGCGGCCATCCCCCGCGCGTAGCTTCCCACGCGGCCGCCCGACGAGGCGGCCGCCGGTCTCTCCCCGGCCCTCCCGGCCGCCCCGCCGGGCGCCGCCCGGCCCGAGGAGACCCGATGACCCACCTGACCGAGTTGCTCGCCGCCGTCGCCGGCGGCGGCGACCCCGGCCCGTTCGCGCTCGTCCGCCGCGAGGGCGCCGCGCACCTGGAGCTGTTCACCGGCACGGTACGCACGGCGGGCCGGCTCGCCGACCTCCCCCTGCCGGGCGGGGCGCCCGGCCCCCGGACGCTGGCGCTGGTGCCCTACCGGCAGATCACCGAGCGGGGCTTCGCCTGCGTCGACGACGGCGTCCCGCTGGAGTTCCTCGAGATCGACCGGCACGAGCGGGTCGCCCTGGCCGAGGCGCTCGCCGCGCTGCCCGACGTGCCCGTGCGCACCGCCGATGCCGCCTTCGACGTCACCGACGACGAGTACGCCGCCACCGTCGGCCGGGTGCTCGCCGAGGAGATCGGGCGCGGCGAGGGCGCCAACTTCGTCATCCACCGCTGCCTGCGCGCCACCGTGCAGGGTCCGCCGCTGCTCGCCGCGCTCGCCGCGTTGCGCCGGCTGCTGCGGGGCGAGCGCGGCGCGTACTGGACCTTCCTGGTGCACACCGGCACCCGGATCCTGGTCGGGGCCAGTCCCGAGCGGCACGTCAGCGTCGACGACGGCCTGGTCATGATGAACCCGATCAGCGGCACCTTCCGGCACACCGGCGCGGGTGCCGACCGGGCCGCGCTGCTGCGCTTCCTCGCCGACCCCAAGGAGGTCGAGGAGCTGTACATGGTGCTCGACGAGGAGCTCAAGATGATGGCCACGGTCGCCGAGCACGGCGGCCAGGTGGTCGGGCCCCACCTCAAGGAGATGTCCCACCTGGCCCACACGGAGTACCTGCTCGCCGGCCGGGGCACGAAGGACGTGCGGGAGGTGCTGCGGGAGACGATGTTCGCGCCCACGGTCACCGGCAGCCCGATGGAGAACGCCTGCCGGGTCATCGCCCGGCACGAGGGCACCGGGCGGCGCTACTACGCCGGGGTGCTGGCGCTGCTCGGCCACGACGACGCCGGCCGGCAGAGCCTGGACGCGCCGATCCTGATCCGCACCGCCGAGATCTCCCCCGCCGGCGAGCTGCGGGTGCCGGTCGGGGCCACCCTGGTGCGGCACTCGACCGCCGAGGGCGAGGTGGCCGAGACGCACGCCAAGGCGGCCGGCGTGCTGGCCGCGCTCGGCCTCGGCCCGCAGGCGCCCGCCGGTGGCCCGGAGCCCGCCGTACGCCTCGCCGACGACCCGCAGGTGCGGGCCGCGCTGGCCGCGCGCAACGCGCCGCTGGCCCGGTTCTGGCTCGACCAGCGGTCGCCAGGTGCCGGTGGCCTGCCCGGGCTGGCCGGCCGGCGGGCGCTGATCGTCGACGGCGAGGACACCTTCACGGGCATGCTGGCCCACCAGCTGCGCGCGCTCGGCCTGGCCGTGACGCTGCGGCCGTGGCACGCCGCCGGTCCGGTGGACGGCCACGACCTGGTGGTGGTCGGCCCCGGTCCGGGCGACCCGGGCAGCACCACCGAGCCGAAGATGCGCACGATGCGCGGGCTGCTCGCCGGCCTGCTCGCCGAGGGCCGGCCGACCCTGGCCGTCTGCCTGGGCCACCAACTGCTCGCCGGCCTGCTCGGGCTGGCGCCGCACCGCCGGGACGCGCCCTACCAGGGGCTCCAGCGGGAGGTGGACGTCTTCGGCACGCGCCGACGGGTCGGCTTCTACGCCACCTTCACGGCGCGCGCCGAGGCCGACCGGCTGGACACCGCGTACGGCCCGGTGGAGCTGGCCCGGGACGCGGCGGACGGCGCGGTGCACGCGCTGCGCGGGCGCGGGTTCGCCGGGGTGCAGTTCCATCCGGAGTCGGTGCTCAGCCCCGACGGCGTGGCCGTCCTCGCCGACCTGCTGGGCGGGCTGCTGCCGGCGCCGGCGGGGCGACCGGCGGCGGCGCACGGCACGGTGTCGGGAGCGGCCCAGCGTGCATAGCCGCTCCGATCGGGGGTAGGGGTGCTGCGACCGGCGGCCCGGACGGGTCGAGAGCCCCCGCCCGGGCCGCCGGTCGCGCCGGTACCGCCGACCCGCTGGCAGTGCCGGTCCAGCCGGTGAACCGGCGGCGCCGGCTCAGCCGGCCAGGCCCGCCTTGAGCGCCGCGCCGATCTGCACCGCGCGCCTGGCGGTCAACGCGCAGGCGCCGAGCGCGATGTCGTCCGGCGCCGTCTCGCCGTTGTTGCTGGTGTGCGAGGCGCCGTAGGGGTTGCCGGCGACGAACTGGCTCGGGTCGGTGTAGCCGGGGGTCACCACCACCCCGCCCCAGTGGTAGAAGACGTTGAACATCGACAGCAGGGTGGCCTCCTGCCCGCCGTGCGAGGTGGCCGTCGAGCAGAACGCGGAATAGACCTTGTCCGCCAGGGCGCCCTGCGACCACAGCGGCCCGGTGGTGTCCATGAACTGCTTGAGCTGGGCGGCCATCACGCCGTACCGGGTCGGGGTCCCGAAGATCACCACGTCGGCCCACGACAGGTCGTCCAGCTGCACCTCGGGGACGTCCTGGGTCTCCATGTGGTGCGCGTGCCAGCCCGAGTTGGAACGGATCGCCTCGTCCGGCGCCAGCTCGCGCACCTTGCGCAGCCGCACCTCGGCGCCCGCCTCACCGGCGCCTTCGCACGCCGCCTGCGCCATCTGGTACGTGATGCCGGTGGCGCTGTAGTAGATCACCGCGACCTTGGTCTGGGCAGCCATCGGGTGTTCCCTCCTCATGTCGGGTCAGCTCCCGCGACTACCCGATGTTTGCGCCGTCAAACGGTCACCCGGGGTCGCGCGCCCGGCCCGGGGCTTCGTGGACCTGCCCGTCACGCACCGCCGGCTGTGACGGTCCCGCTGCCGTCGGTAGCTCAAGATGTCCGCAAGTTTCGATCCGTTCCGGTGCCGGTCCGACCGCCGGCCGGGGATGCTGGTGCCACGGCGCCGGCGGACCGGCAACCGCCCGGCACCGGCCACCCTGAACGGGGGATCGCGCTGCGCCGGCAGCGTCGCCGGCGAAGCGCGATCAGGTGAGCACCCGATCGTCAGGTGTCGAGGCGGTCGCGCAGGTCGTCGACCTCCTGCTGGATCCGGTTCACGCCGCCCTCGTCGTTGAGGAAGGTGGTGACCCCGGCGGCGAAGGCCAGCCCGATCAGCACCGCCAGGGCGCTGAGCACCAGGCCGCCGATCGCCACGCCCCGGCCGGTCACCCCGGGCCGACCGGCCATCTTGAGCCCGACGATGCCCAGGATCACGCCGATGATGCCGAGCAGCAGGCCGATCCAGGACAGGATCACGGTCAGCACGCTGATCAGCGCGGCCACCCCGAAGACCAGGGCGAAGGCGGCGGCGGCGCTGGTCTTGGCGGCCGGGCCGCCCCGGCCGGCACGGGTCGGTACGCCGGCGCCCCGGGCCGGCTCGCTGGACGCGGTCATGTCGCTCCCTCCGGGCGCGCGGACGGCGCGCCTGCTGGCCGGCCGCTTTCCCGCTGCGAGGGCGGTCATGCGTCGGCTGTCGGGGGTGGGCCCTAGGCTGGTGCCCCACCCGAGCGGAGGAGCCTGATGCCAGCGGAGCTGACCGGGCGCGAGGCGCTCGCGCTGCGGATGACCGGCCTGCTGCTGCGCCCGCATCCCACGGCGGCGGTGGGCGGGGTCGAGGACGTGGTGGAGTGGTTCGGGGCCATGCAGGCGCAGGACCTGGCCAGCGGCATGTGGTCGCTCGGGGTGCGGCTGCCCACGCTCGGCCACGTCGACGTGCACGCCGCACTGGAGCGCCTGGAGGCGCTGCGCACCTGGCCGATGCGGGGCACCGTGCACCTCGTGCCGCCCCGCGACGCCCGCTGGATGCTGGAGCTGACCGGCGTACGCTCGCTGGCCGGCGCCGCCACCCGCCGCGCGCAGCTCGGGCTCACCGAGACCGACGCGGACCGCGCGCTCGACGTGCTCGGCGCCGCGCTGGCCGGCGGCGGCCGGCTCACCCGGGCCCGGTGCCTGGCCGCGCTGGAGGCGGCCGGCATCGACACCGGCGAGCAGCGCGGCTACCACCTGCTCTGGTACGCCAGCGTCCGCGGCGTCACGTGCCTGGCGCCGAACGTGGGCACCGAGCAGACCTTCGCCCTGCTCGACGAGTGGGCGCCCGAGGCGCGCCGGCCGGAGCGGGACGAGGCCCTGGCGATGCTCGCCCACCGCTACGTGCGGGGGCACGGGCCCGTCACCGCCCGGGAGTTCGCCGGCTGGACGGGGCTGACGCTCACCGACGCGCGCCGGGGCCTCGCGGCGGCCGGCGACGCCCTGACCGTGGTGCGGGTCGACGGGCAGGAGGCGCTCGTCGACGCGGCCCTGCTCGACGCGCCCCGCGAGCCGGTCGACGACCTGCTGGTGCTGCCCGGCTTCGACGAGTACCTGCTGGGCTTCAAGGACCGCTCGCTGATGCTGGACCCCGCCCACGCCGACGCGATCGTGCCGGGGCGCAACGGCGTCTTCCAGCCCACGGTCGTCCAGGACGGGCGGGTCGTGGGCACGTGGAAGCGCGCGGTCGGCAGGACCCGGGTGACGGTCACGGTGTTCCCGCTGGTGCCCCTCGACGAGCGGACCCGGGCCCGCGTGGCGGGCGCGCTGGGCCGTTACGCCGACTTCCTGGGCCTGCCGCTGCGCGTCGACTGGCCCGGCTGACCGGCGGGCCGCCGGCGGCGGCCCGGCCCAGGGGCCCCACCGGTCCCGCTGGCCCCAGTCGTCCCGCCGCGCTCGCCGGCCTTCCGGCGCTGCTCCTATCCGTCCGGTCGTCGACGAATCCGGGCCGGCCGGCCGGGTATCCGGGCCGTGAACCGAGAGGGAGGAATGACGACCATGAGGCTCAACGAACAGCAGGCCAACTCGCTGTACGGGCAGGACGTCAAGGACCGCTCGGGGTCGAAGATCGGAAGCGTGGGCCAGATCTGGGCCGACGCCGCCGGTGAGCCGACCTGGGTCAGTGTGAAGACCGGCCTGATGGGCCACAAGGAGTCGATGGCTCCGCTGGAGAAGGCCCGGATCACCGACAGCGGGCTCGCGGTCGACTACGACAAGTCCACCGTGAAGGACGCCCCGGCCGTGGACGCCGGCACCGACCAGCCGCTGGACACGGATCAGATCGAGCAGCTCTACGCCCACTACCGTCTCACGCCGCAGGCCCCGCGGGCTCCGCAGCCCCCGCCGGCCGCCGGTCAGGGACGGGCGCCGGCGGCGGGCGAGGACCTGATCCGGTCCGAGGAGCGGCTGCGGGTCGGCACGGAGAGCCAGCCCGCCGGTGCCGCCCGACTGCGCAAGTACGTGGTTACCGAGGACGTGCACACCACCGTGCCCGTCGAACACGACGAGGTGCGCGTGGAGCGGGAGCCCATCGCCGCCCGCGACGCGCGTGGCATGCGCGCCGACATCGGCGAGGCCGAGCAGGAGATGACCCTGCGGGCCGAGCGGCCGGTGGTCGGCAAGGAGACGGTGCCCGTCGAGCGGGTCCACCTGGCCAAGGAGGAGGTCGTCGAGGAGCAGCCCATCGACGACCAGATCCGCCGGGAGCGGGTGGACGCGGACATCCCGGAGCGCAGCCGGCGACGCCGCTGACCGCTGGCATGGGACGGGCGGGTGGGTCGGTTCGACCCACCCGCCCGTCGCGGCGTACGTCAGTCGGCGAGCGCGCCCGCCGCCCGGCCCTCGTGCAGGGTCAGGTTGCGCCCGTCGGACGGGTCGAACAGGTGGATCTTCTCCAGGTTGAACCAGACGCGCCGGGTCTGTCCCTCCTCGACCGGGGACTCGGCGGAGAGCCGGGTCACCAGGCTGGCCCCGCCGCCGCTGAAGTCGGCGCCCGCGTCGGCCGCCAGCTCCTCCAGTTCGGCGGCGCTGGCCCGCTCCCCCTCGACGCTGAAGTAGACGTACTTGTCGGAGCCCATGGACTCGACGATGTCGACGGGCGCCTCGAACTCCGCGCCCCGGCGGCGGGTGTCGTCGTCGATCAGCGCGGCGTCCTCGAAGTGCTCCGGCCGGATGCCGAGGATCAGCTCGCGCGGGGCGTCCGCCCCCTCCAGCTCGCGCCGGATCCGCTCGCCGATCGGCACGTCGCCCAGCGCCGTGCGCAGCGTGCCGTCCTCGACGGCGGCGTGCAGGAAGTTCATCGACGGCGAGCCGATGAAGCCGGCGACGAAGAGGTTGCGGGGGTGGTCGTACAGCTCCTGCGGCGGGCCGACCTGCTGCACCGCGCCACCCCGCATGATCACCACGCGGTCGCCGAGGGTCATCGCCTCGGTCTGGTCGTGGGTGACGTAGACGGTGGTGGTGCCCAGCTTCTTCTGCAGGCGCGACACGACGGTGCGCATCTGGACCCGCAGCTTGGCGTCCAGGTTGGACAGCGGCTCGTCCATCAGGAACGCCTTGGGCTGCCGGACGATCGCGCGGCCCATCGCGACCCGCTGGCGCTGGCCGCCGGAGAGGTTGGCCGGCTTCCGGTCCAGCAGCGCGGACAGCTCCAGGACCTTCGCCGCCTCCTCGACCTTCCGGTTGATCGTCTCCTTGTCCAGCTTCGCCAGCCGCAGCGGGAACGCCATGTTCTCCCGGACGGTCATGTTCGGGTAGAGGGCGTAGGACTGGAACACCATCGCGATGTCCCGGTCCCGGGGGGCCTTGTCGTTGACCCGCTGGCCACCGATGCGCAGCTCGCCGGAGCTGATGTCCTCCAGGCCGGCGATCATGTTGAGGGTGGTGGACTTCCCGCAGCCGGACGGGCCGACCAGGATGACGAACTCGCCGTCGGCGATCTCCAGGTCGACGTCGGCCACCGCGACGGTCCCGTCCGGGAACTTCTTGCAGACCTTGTCGAGCACGATGTCAGCCATGAGTACCACCTATCCCTTGACTGCGCCGGAGGTCAGGCCGGAGACGATGCGGCGCTGGAAGAAGAGGACGAACAGGATGATCGGAACGGTGATCACCACGGCGGCGGCGCAGATCGCCCCCGTGGGGTCCTCGAACTGCGACTCGCCGGTGAAGAACGACAGCGCCACCGGCACCGTGCGCGCCCGCTCGGTGGAGGTCAGCGTGATGGCGAAGAGGAAGTCGTTCCAGCAGAAGATGAAGACCAGGATCGCCGTGGTGAACAGCCCCGGCGCGGCGAGCGGGGCGATGACCCGCCGGAACGCCTGGGCCTGCGTCGCGCCGTCCATCTTCGCCGCCTTCTCCAGGTCCCACGGGATCTGCTTGAAGAACGCCGACAGCGTGTAGATCGCCAGCGGCAGCGCGAAGGTGATGTACGGCAGGATCAGGCCCGGCCAGGTGTCGAAGAGGCCGAGCTGCCGCTCGATCTCGAACAGCGGCGACACCAGGGACACCTGCGGGAACATCGCGATCAGCAGGGAGACACCGACCAGCAGCCGCTTGCCGGGGAAGTCCAGCCGGGAGATCGCGTACGCGGCCATGGCGCCGAGCACGACGGCGATCACGGTGGCGATCAGCGCGATACCGATCGAGTTGGCCAGGGCCCGGACGAACTGGTCGGTCTGGAAGATCGTCCGGTAGTTGTCCAGCGTCCACTCCTGCGGGATGAACTTCCCGTCGGTCAGGGTCGCCGGCGTCTTGAACGACAACGACATGATCCAGAGCACCGGCACCAGCGCGAAGACGACCACGATGGCGTCCAGCAGGCCCCAGCGCAGCTTGGCCCGGGTGGTGGTGTCAGCCATCTCAACGCCTCTCCCCGTCGTCGCTGCCGGGGGCAGCGGTACCGAACAGCTTCACGAAGACGAAGGCGATGATCGCCACGGTGAGGAAGATCAGCACCGACATCGTCGACCCGATGCCGAGGTTCAGGCCCCGGATCAGGTTGTTGTAGGCGAGCATCGACACCGACGAGGTCTCGTTGCCGCCCGCGGTCAGCACGAAGATGTTGTCGAACACCCGGAACGCGTCGAGGGTGCGGAACAGCAGCGCGACCAGGATCGCCGGCTTCATCACCGGCAGCATCACCTTGGTGAAGCGCTGCCAGGAGGTGGCGCCGTCGGTGGAGGCGGCCTTGAGCAGGTCCTCCGGCACGAGGGCGAGGCCGGCCATGAGCAGCAGCGCCATGAACGGCGTGGTCTTCCAGATCTCGGCCAGCATGATGATCGCCAGCGAGCTGGCCCGCTCGGTCAGGGGCGCGCCGTCGCTGAACAGGTTGGCCAGGTAGCCCGTGCCCGGCGTCCACGCGTACCGCCAGGAGAAGGCCGCGACGACCGTGACGATGCCGTACGGGATCAGCGCGGCGGTCCGCACGATGCCCCGGCCGACCAGCGTACGGTGCATGATCAGCGCCAGTCCCATGCCGAGCACCAGCTCGACGGCGACGGTGACCACCGTGACCAACACGGTGACTCCGAAGGCCGTCCACCAGAACTCGTTGGTCAGCACGGTGGCGTAGTTCTCCAGCCCGACGAACTCGCGCTCGGCGGGGAAGCGCAGGTCGTAGCGCTGCAGGGACAGCCATACCGAGTAGATGATCGGGTACGCGGTCACCAGCACCATGACCAGCGCGGCGGGTGCGCAGAGCAGCCAGCCCAACCGGCGCTCGGCCTTCTTGTTCTCGCTCAGCGGCGCCTTGCGGCCCCGACCGGCGCGCTGGGCCGGCACCTTGGCGTCCCGGCCGGGCCGGGCGGCCGTCTCGTCGGCGGCCACGTCGGCGCCCGCCGGCGTGGCGTTGACGCTCATGCCGCCACCTCCGGGCGGTCGGCGTCGAGTCGCCGGGTGCGCTGGCTCACGGCAGGACCCCCTTCGATTCGAGGGCGTCGGCGATGGCGTCGCGCAGCTCGTCGGCGGTCTGCTCGGGCCGGATCGCCGACGGCGGCGACAGGATCGCCGACATGACGGTGGAGATGCTCTGGTACGCCGGGGTCAGCGGCCGGACCGCCGGCTCCTTGAGCTCTTCGAGGATGGTGTCCCGCATCGGGTACGCCTCGGCCATCTCCGGGTCGGCGTAGACCTTTTCGATGGTCGGCGGCACGCCGTCGTTGACCGCGGAGAACTTCTGGTTCTTCTCGTTGCGGATGCAGCGGGCCGCCTCGAAGGACTCCTCGGGGTGCTTCGAGTAGGCGCTGACGGCCATGTTGATCCCGCCGATGGTGACCTTGCTCGGGGTGTTCTCGTCGACGCCCGGGACGCGGGCCCAGCCGACCTTCTTCGCCAGCTCCGGGTCGGCCTCCTGCAGCGCCGGGTAGACGAACGGCCAGTTGACCTGGAACGCGCCGTCGCCGGACTGGAACTCCAGCCGGACCGGGTCCTCGGTGGCGTTGCTGAACGACGGCGACGTCACGCCGGACGTGGCGAAGCGCTGGAGCTGCTCCAGCGCCCGCACGGTGCCCTCGTCCATGACGGCCTGCTTGCCGTCGTCGCTGAGGATCTTGCCGCCGGCGCTCTCGGCGAGGGTGTTGTAGAGGACGACGAGGCCCTCGTACTGGGCGCCCATGGTGAGCACCTGGTGCGGCTTGCCCTGCTGCTTCAGCTCCTGGGCGATGGAGATCATCTGGTCCCACGTCTTCGGCGGCTGTGGCACCAGGTCCTTGCGGTACCAGAGCAGCTGGACGTTGGTGTTCTTCGGCGCGCCGTAGAGCTTGTCCTCGTAGCGCGCCGTCTCCAGCGGGCCGGCGAGGGTGCCCTGCTCGACCTCCGCCCGGTCCTGACCGGTCCACTCCCTGATCCAGTCGGCGCTGGCGAACTCCTGGGTCCAGGTCACGTCGAGGCCGAGGACGTCCATCCCGCTGTCCTGCGCGGCGAGCCGGCGGACCATCTGCACCCGCTGGTCGTCGGCCTGCCGGGGCAGCACCCGGTAGACGATCTTGTAGCGCCCCTGGGCCTGCGCGTTGCAGTCGTCGACGACCTTCTGCAGGTTCTGCTCCGGCGGGTAGTACAGGTTGATCGTGGGTGTGCCGCCGTCCCCGTCGGAACCGCAGGCGGCCGCCATCGGTGCCACCAGCGTCAACGCCGCGGCGGCAGCCACCGCGCGCACGCGTGGCCGCCGTCGGCGTCGGGCCTTGTCAGGGTCGCTCATCACCCCTCCCCTCGTGTCGGCCAAGGCCGGGGAGAGGCTCCGCGCCCCGGCACACGGCGAGCCGTTCGGGCCGTCTGACCAGCGGTTCCGTCGCCCGGACGTTTCGTGGCCCCAACACTGCCCGACCTGCGAAGTTGCGAAACCTGACGCTGCTGGGACGGTGCCGACAGCACCGACTGTGACGCGGATCACCGCCGTGCGGGCCGGCCCGGTCGCCCGTAGGCTCGGCCGATGGACGCCACCTTCTTCCTCGACCCCGCCTGCCCGTGGACCTGGCGCACCTCCCGCTGGCTCGTCGCGGTCGCCGACGCCCGGGGCCTGCACATCGAGTGGCGGGCGTTCAGCCTGGCCATCCTCAACTCGGGGCGGGTGCCGCCGGAGTACGCCGACGCGATGACCGCCTCCAGCCGGGCGCTGCGGCTGGTGGAGGCGCTGCGCGCCGAGGGCCGCCACGACGACGTCGCCCGGTTCTACGCCGAGGTCGGCGCCCGCAGCCACGACGCGGGCAACCCGCTGTCAGCGAAGATCGTGGACGCGGCCATCGAGGCGGCGGGCCTGCGAGAGGCCGCGCCGGCGCTCGACGACGACCGCTGGGACGAGGCGGTACGCGAGTCGCACGCCCTGGCGTACGCCTCGGCCGGCCCGGACATCGGCGCGCCGGTGCTCATGGTCCCGGGCGCCGAGCGGGGCATCCACGGTCCGATCCTGACCGAGGTCCCCGGCACCGACGACGCCCTGACGATCTGGGACTCGCTGCTACCCCTGATCCGGATGCCGGCCTTCCACGAGGTCAAGCGCGCCCGCCACTGACCTACGGCGTCGCCTTCCCGGGCCTGCGGCCGTCGCCTGCCCCGGGCCTGCGGCAGTCGGCTGCTGCCCCGAGCCTGCGGCGTCGCCTCCCGGGCCTGCGGCAGTCGCCTGTTCGGGTCTTCCCGGGCGAGGCGCCTCGCCCGGTCGGCGCGGCGTGGCCGGCCGGCCCTGTCAGGGCCCGACCCGGCGCCGGCTGGTCATCGCGCGCACCAGCAGCACCACCCAGCCGATCGCGGCGAGCGCGCCGGCCCCCGCCAGCCCGGAGAAGAGCAGCCAGGTGTCGCCGCCCCGGACGGCGAAGACGCCCCTGCGGGCGCCGGTGTCGCGGGCCGCCACGGTGGTCCCCTGGGTCAGCCGGTCCGGCCCGTCGTAGACGATGACGTCGTGACGCGGCGTCCCGCCCCCGTCCGGGACGAAGTCGCCGTACCAGACGCAGTAGCGGCTGCACCTCTCGTGCAGGGCGGTGAACGTCCCCGCCGTGCCGCCACCGGACTTCGCCTGCCAGGCCGGGGCGACGTCGGGTACGCCGAGAGCCAGCCCGAGGAGGGCGAGGAAGGGAAGCCCGGCCCAGAGCAGGACCTTCCTCCCCCAACCAGCCGCTCCACCCGCCACGGCCACACCGTAACAAGATCGCCCCACCCTGCCCCGATCGGTGGGTTCTCGCGGGAACCCCCGCCGCCGCCACACCGGTTGGGCAGGATCGTTGCCAACGAGGAGGTGCCGTCGTGCAGGACACCCGCGCTCTCGCCCTGACGTTCGAGGTGAGTGGCCTGCCACCGGTCAGGACCGAGGCGCTGTCCGTCTTCGCCGCCGGGCACCGTCAGGCGACGAGGGTCCGCGCCCTGCTCGAGGCGGCCTGCGAAGCGGCCCAGCGCACCGGCTGGACGCCGCTGTCGGGGCCGATCGAGGTGGACCTCGTGCTGCGCTGCCCGCCCGGGCACCGCACCTCCGACGCCAGCACGCTGCTGGGCGGGGTGTGCGCGGTGCTCCAGGACAAGAAGCGGGTGGCCAGCATCGGCCTGGCCCACCTCGGCGTCCTGGTGGACGTCGCCCTCTACGAAGACGACCGGCAGATCCGCCGGCTGTCGTACGCGCAGGAGCCGGCCGAGGACTTCTCGTACCGGGTGCGGGTGGCCGCCGTACCGCACGTGGTTTGACCGACGGCCGCGGTGGGGTACCGCGGACGCCGACGAAGGGAGCGCCGATGTCGGAGCCACACGTCACGCTGGACCCTCGCGGGCTCGATCCCGTGCAGCAGAAGCTGCAGGGCCCGCTGGAGGACCAGCTGACCTCGGCGTTGCAGGCCGCCACGGAACGGGTCAGCGCCAGCTATGCCGGCGAGCCGGTGGAGCAGGTCTGCCAGCGGCTGCTCGACGAGACGCGCTCGGGGCTGCACCCCGACATCGCCGCCGGCTTCAACCCCGACATGGACGAGTTCTGCCGGGTGGCGGTGGCGATCGTGCGCGGCGAGGTCTCCTGAGACGTGGTCGGCACGGGCGGTCCGTCTCCGACGGCCTCGTCCACCCGGGCTCGTCGGGCACCGTCGCCCCGAGCTGCTGAACCCCGCCGCACGCTCCTCGGTCGCCGAGGGTGTCAGGACCGGGGCCGCAACTCCCCGGTCCTGCCCCCAGCCGTCCGGCGTCGTAACGGACGCACCGCGTGAGCACGTGGGCGTGGCACGCCGCCCACGCCGGGCTCGACGCGGCGAGCCTGCCGCCTGCACTCAGCTCCGTGTGCCCGGCAACCGGACTTCGGCACGCTCCCGGCCCACCCCGAAGGGCCGTGAGCGCCGAATCAGGCTAGGCGTGCCGCCGGGGCCCGGACAAGGACGAGCCGGGGCCACGGGGGCGTGATTGATGTCAAGGTGAAAAAGCGGCATGTCGACGTAACACGCCCTCCGGGGCCAACGCTGTTTCCCGTCGAGGCGACCATTGTGTCCGGTGCGCCGCCGCCGCACCCCGGCGGCCCGGCCACGGCTCCCCGGCGGCGCAGCCGCAGCTTCCCGGCCGCCCGGCTGCGGCTCCCCGGCGGCCCGGCTGCGGCTCCCCGGCGGCGCAGTCGCGACTCAGAAGTGGCGCAGCAGGTCGGGAAACGCGGACAGCCGCAGCACGCCCGGGTCGGCCGGGTCCAGTTCCTCGTGCTCCAGCACCCAGGTGTTGTCGTTGGGGATGAACACGGCGTTCAGCCCGGCGGCCCGGGCGGGCAGGATGTCGGACTTCGGGGAGTTGCCGATCATCCAGGTGACGGCGGGGTCGACGCCGTGCTCCCGGACCAGCCACCGGTAGGTGTCGACGTCCTTCTCCGGCACGATGTGCGCGGCCCGGAAGTGGTGCAGCAGACCGGAGGCGTCGAGCTTGCGCTGCTGCTCCTCGCGTTCGCCCTTGGTCAGCAGCAGCAGGTGGTGCCGCACGGCCAGGGTGTCCAGCGCCTCGGCCACCCCGGGCATCAACTCCACCTGGTGCGCGACCAGGGCCGCCGCCAGCTCCTCGATCTCGCGCCGCTCCGCCTCGGTCGCGGGCCGCTGCCGCAGCCGCTCCAGGCACTCCCCCAGGCTGCGCAGGAACACCTTGCTGCCGTAGCCGTGCGCGACCGCGTTGGCCCGCTCGATGTCGTCCAGGATGGCCCGGGTCTCGGCCCGGTCGAGGGTCGGATGGTCCAGCCACTCCAGGAAGTCGTCGATCACCCGCTCGAACAGGACGTTGTTCTCCCAGAGCGTGTCGTCGGCGTCGAAGACGAGTACCTGCCCGTCGCGGCGGCGCGTCACGTTCCCCATGCCTCCCCTCCCCGCGATGCGGCTCCCGCACCGTCCTGGAGGCGCACGCTTCTGATCTTGGACACTTACCGTGCGGTGCGCACCGTAACTGTCCAAGATTCCGAGCGGCAAGCGGGTTGCGAGCGGCGGCGGGGCGGCGGGACCGCGCAGCGTGTGGCCGGGGAGGGGCCGGGCCGCGGCACCGGAGGTTGGGGAGCGGGGGTTGGGGCGCGGGGTCAGGGGGCGGCGAATATGCCGAACATCATCTCCTCGCGCTGTTCCTGAACGTCCGGGCGCAGCCGCCCGCCCCGGGTCAGCATGACCGTGCCGTGCAGCAGCGCCCACCCGACCTCGGCGAGGGTGTCGGGGTCGCGGCCGGCAGCCAATGGCGTCAGGGCCGCGCGCAGCTCGGCGGAGGCCGCCCGGGGCGCCCCGGGCCCCGGGTCGCGGCCCAGCGTGAGGTCCGAGGTGTGGGCGAGCATCGCGTCGTAGACCTCGGGACTGGCGTACGCGAAGTCCAGGTAGGCCGTCACCACGGCCGGCCACTGCCCGCGCTCGCCTCCGGTGGCGGCGTCCCGGGCGGCGGCGAGCGCGGCGGCCAGGTCGGCGAAGCCGAGCACCGCCACGGCGGACATCAACGCGGCCGGATCCGGAAAGCGACGGTAGAGGGCCTCGATGTCGATCCCCGTCCGCTCGGCCAGCCGGCGATGGGTCACCGCCGCCCACCCCTCGGCCTCGGCCAGCTGGCGGGCGGCCAGGACGAGGCGCTCCCGCTCGGCCGGCGCGGCGTCTGCTTCCTCTGCTGGCGACACGCCGCCGATGCTAGCGACCGTCACCGCCCGTGAGGCATCCGCGACGGATTGACGACTCTGCGCCCATCGCCGTCGCCGTCGCCGTCGCCGTCGCCGTCGCCGTCGCCAGAGATCTTGGTACCGGAGCGCCCTCAGAGGGGCCGATTCCTGCCAAGATCTGCCCCGTTCACCTCGCCGTGCCGCGACCGTCTGGGAGCGGGCCGGCACGGCGACCGCGGCACGGCGGCCACGGCCCGCCCGGGATCAGCGGCGCAGGGTGAGGATCAGGTCGGCGACCAGGGCCGTCCAGCCGGTCTGGTGCCAGGCGCCCAGCCCGGCGCCGTTGTCGCCGTGGAAGTACTCGGGGAAGCAGATCAGGTCCCGCCAGTCCGGGTGGGTCTGGAAGAGCTGGGCGGCGCCGTAGATCGGCCGCCGACCCCAGCCGTCGCGGGTGAACAGCGAGATCAGCCGCGCGGAGAGGTCGTCGGCGATCTCGTCGAGGGTCCGCTTCACCCCCGACCGCGTCGGATACTCCACCTGGAGGTCGTCGCCGAAGAAGGCGGCGTAGTCGCGCAGCGCGCTGATCAGCAGGAAGTTGGTCGGCATCCAGATCGGGCCGCGCCAGTTCGAGTTGCCCCCGAACAGGCCGCTGGTCGACTCGGCCGGCTCGTAGCCGACGCTGAACTCCTGGCCGCCGAGGGTCACCGAGAACGGCTTGTCGAGGTGGGCCCGGGACAGCGTGCGCAGGCCGTACTCCGAGAGGAACTCGTCGGTGTCGAGCATCCGGGCGAGCAGCCGGGCGATCTGCTCCGGGCCGACCATGGACAGCAGCCGGTGCTGGCGGCCGTCGGGCCCGAGCCGGCGGGCGCCGATGACGTCGGCGTACTCGGGGCGGTTGGCGAGGAACCAGCGCAACCGGGCGTGCAGCTCGGGCAGCCGGTGCAGGGTGTGGGCGGTGAGCCGGGTCGTCGCGGCCAGGGGCAGCAGGCCGACGACCGAGCGGACCTTCAGGGGCACCTTCGAGCCGTCGGCGAGGCGCAGCACGTCGTAGAAGAACGCGTCCTCGGCGTCCCACAGGCCCTGCTCGTACGCGGCGGCGGCGATGTAGGCGAAGTGCTCGAAGAACTTGGTGGCGGTGTCGACCCAGGTGCGGTCGTGCTCGGCCAGCACAATGGCGATGTCCAGCAGGTTCAGCGCGTACATGCCCATCCAGCCGGTGCCGTCCGACTGCTCCAGCACCCCGGCCACGGGCAGCGCCGCCGACCGGTCGAACGGGCCGACGTTGTCCAGCCCGAGGAAGCCGCCCTCGAAGACGTTGTTGCCGCCGGTGTCCTTGCGGTTGACCCACCAGGTGAAGTTGAGCAGCAGCTTGTGCATCACCCGGGCCAGGAAGTCGTGGTCCCGGCTGCCGTCGATCTCGAAGACCTTCAGCGCCGCCCACGCGTGCACCGGCGGGTTCACGTCGCCGAACGCCCACTCGTACGCCGGGATCTGGCCGTTGGGGTGCAGGTACCACTCGCGGAGCAGGAGCAGCAGCTGCTCCTTGGCGAAGCCGGGGTCGACCCGGGCGATGCTGACGCAGTGGAAGGCCAGGTCCCAGGCCGCGTACCAGGGATATTCCCAGGGGTCGGGCATGGAGATCACGTCGAAGCTCGTCATGTGCCACCAGGCGCTGTTGCGCCCGTGGCGCCGCCCGGAGGGCGGGGGCGCGGAGCCGGGATCGCCCTCCAGCCAGCGCTTGACGTCGAAGTGGTAGAACTGCTTGCCCCACATGAGCCCGGCGATCGCCTGCCGGGCGATGAGGGTCTCGTCCGGTGTCGCGGCGGCCGGGATGACGCCGGCGAAGAACCGGTTCGCCTCCGCCCGCCGGGCCCACACCACCGCGTCGAAGCCGTCACCCAGGTCCGCCGGCGGGGGCGGGGCGCCGCCGGGCGGTGGGGCGGTACGGGTCAGCCGCAGCCGGATCCGCCGCTGCGCCCCGGCCGGCACGTCCAGCACGTAGTGCAGCGCGCCCTTGGTGCCCTCCCGGGCCGGGTTGACGGTGTCGGCCCCGTCGACCACGTGGTCGTTGATGCCGTCCTTCGGATAGGCCGAGCGGCCGGGCAGCCCCCAGAGCCGCTCGGCGTTGGTGTCGTTGTCGCAGAGCAGCGGTGTGGGCTCCCCGTCGCCCTCCAGCAGCAGCTGACCGAGCACCCGGTGCTCGCCGACGAGCCGCGATCCCTCGCCGACCAGCCGGGGCACCCGGTCACCGCCGGGCAGCCCCCACGCCCAGGTGTTGCGGAACCAGAGGGTGGGCAGCACGTGCAGGGTGGCCGCCCGGTCGCCCCGGTTGGCGACGGTGACGACGACGCACAGGTCCGTCGGGGTGGCCTTGGCGTAGTCGACGGTCACCGCCCAGTACCGGTCGTCGTCGAAGATGCCGGTGTCGACCAGCTCGTACTCGGTGTCGTCCCGGCCGCGCAGCGCGTTCACCGCGACCAGTTCGTCGTACGGGAAGGCGGCCTGCGGGTAGTGGTAGCGCCAGCGCATCCACGAGTGGGTGGGGGTGGAGTCCTCGTACCACCAGTACTCCTTGGCGTCCTCGCCGTGGTTGCCGCCGTCGCCGCCGAGGCCGAACATCCGCTCCTTGAGGATCGGGTCCCTGCCGTTCCACAGGGCGAGGGCGAAGCAGAACGTCTGCCGGTCGTCGCAGACGCCCGCCATGCCGTCCTCGCTCCAGCGGTAGGCTCTGGACCGCGCGTGGTCGTGCGGGAAGTAGTCCCAGGCCGTACCGTGCTCGCTGTAGTCCTCCCGTACCGTCCCCCACGCCCGCTCGGACAGATAGGGACCCCATGCGCGCCAGTCCTGCTCCCCGGCGTCGGCCTGAGCCAGCCGGAGCCGTTCGGGGTCGGGCGCGGAGTCGTCGGGGGGCGGCACGTCGGTGATCACTCGCACATCTTCGACGCCGACGGGGGACTTCACCACAGGAGCCATTCTCGTCGTGGCGTGTTGCACCCCGCCGCCGGTGGAGGAAAGTTGATCGACATTCGCTTCGGCCCGCAGGTGTGCGGCGACCTGACCGGCGGCACCGCCCGGGAGTGGCTGGTCACCGACGGTCTCGGCGGCTACGCCACCGGCACGGTCAGCGGGCTGCGCACCCGTCGGTACCACGGGCTGCTCGTGGTGGCCGGCGAGACGCCGGCGTCCCGCCGCGTGGGACTGGTCGGCCTGGACCCGGCCGTGCTGTTCCCCTCCGGCGCCCGGGTGCGCCTGGGCGCGCACGAGTGGGCCTCCGGCGACGTCGACCCGCGCGGCTTCGAGCTGCTGGAGCGCTTCGACCTGGCCGACGGCCTGCCCCGGTGGCGCTGGCGCGTCGGCGACGTGGTGATCGAGCGGGAGCTGGCGATGACGTACGGCCGCTCCTGCGTGGCCGTCGTGCACCGGCTGGTCTCCGGCGGGCCGGTGCGGCTCGAACTCGCGGCGGCCTGCACCTGGCGGGACGCGCACGGCGAGCGCCGTGCCGACGGCCCGGCCCCGCGGGTGGAGCCGGTGCCTGGCGGGGCGGTGGTCGACGGCGCGTTCCGGCTCGCCGGGCCGGACTGGACCCCGCAGGGGCAGTGGTGGCTCGGCGCGCACCACCGGGAGGAGGCGGCGCGGGGGCTGAACCCCGACGAGGACCTCTGGTACGCGGGCCGGTTCTCGGGCGAGCTGGGTCGCCCGGGCGACACGGTGTCGGTGCTCGCCTGGGCCGGCGAGCTGGCCGAGGAGCCGCCGCCGGCGACCGAGGTGGTCGCGGTGGCCCGGGCCCGCAACCGGCGGGTGGTGGCCGCGGCGAAGCCGGCCGACCCGGTCGAGGCGACGCTCGCGCTGGCCGCCGACGCGTTCGTGGTCCGCACCTCCACCGGGCCGGACGTGGTGGCCGGCTACCCGTGGTTCGGCGCCTGGTCGCGGGACACGATGATCTCCTACGAGGGGCTGTTCCTCTGCACCAACCGGGCCGACGAGGGCCGGGAGCTGCTGCGGGCGTACGCGGCGACGTTGTCCGAGGGGATGCTCGCCAACACCGCCGACACCGGACGGGTGGAGTACAACACCGTCGACGCGACCCTGTGGTTCCTGCACGCGGTCAGCCGGCACGTCACCGTCACCGGCGACACCGACCTCGGCGACGAGCTGCTGCCCGCGCTGCACGGGGTGGTCGACGCGCACCTCGCCGGCACCCGCTTCGGCATCGCCGTCGACCCGGCCGACGGGCTGCTCACCCAGGGCGGCACCCCGGGCACGGCGCTGACCTGGATGGACGCCCGGGTGTACGGGGTGCCGGTCACCCCGCGCACCGGCAAGCCGGTGGAGGTCAACGCGCTCTGGGTCAACGGGCTGGCCGGCCTGGCCGAGCTGACCGAGCTGGCGGGGCGGGACGCGGGCGAGCTGTGGCGGCTGCACGAGCGGGCCGGCGCCGCGTTCCGGCACCGGTTCCCGGCCCCGACGGGCTGGCTGCACGACGTGGTGGACGCGCCCGCGCCGGCGTACCCGCTGGGTGGGGCCGCGCAGCACGACGACGACCTGCTGCGCCCCAACCAGCTGCTGGCCTGGTCGCTGCCGTACGCCCCGCTGGAGCCCGACGAGCCCACCGTGCGCCGGGTCGCCGGCGGGCTGCTCACCCCGCTGGGCCCGCGCAGTCTCTCCCCGGACGCGCCCGAGTTCGTCGGGCGGCACCGGGGCGGTCCGGCCGAGCGGGACGGCGCCTACCACCAGGGCACCGTCTGGCCGTGGCTGCTCGGCCCGTACGCCGACGCCGCCCGGCGGGCCAAGATGCCGGTCGATGACCTTTTCGTCGGCATCGAGGCCCATCTGACCGAATATGGCCTGGGATCGGTGAGTGAGACGGCCGACGGACTCGCGCCGCACGCCGCCACCGGGTGCCCGTTCCAGGCGTGGTCGGTCGCCGAACTGCTACGCGCCCGCAGGAACGGCCGGTAGCGCTTTACACGACCGCAACGGCGGCGTCTCCGGCGGTTAGCCAGCCGCCAGCAGGATGGGTCCCGATCCAGTCCCGACCGTCACGGGCACCGCTCCGGTGTCGCCGACGCGCACTCGGGGACAACTCAAGGGGGCCGCATTGTCACCTGACGCCGACGTGATCGACATCCATCCCGCCCGGCGACAGCGGGTGCTGATGCTCTCCTGGGAGTATCCGCCGGTCCTCGTCGGCGGGCTCGGCCGGCACGTGCACGCCCTCTCCGTCGCCCTCGCCGCCGCCGGGCACGAGGTCACCGTCGTCACCCGCCACAGCGAGGGCGCACCCCTCGAGGAGTACGCCGACGGCGTCCGCATCGTCCGCGCCGCCGAAGACCCCGTCACCTTCCCCCTGGCCACCTCCTCCCTGCTCGCCTGGACCATGGCCTTCAACCACACCCTCACCCGCGCCGCCCTACGCGCCACCGAAGCCGGCACCTACGACGTCATCCACGCCCACGACTGGCTCGTCGCCCACACCGCCATGACCCTGCGCGAACACCTCGACATCCCCCTCGTCAGCACCATCCACGCCACCGAGGCCGGCCGACACCAGGGCTGGCTACCCGAGGAGATGAACCGCACCATCCACGGCGTCGAACACTGGCTGAGCAACGCCTCCGCCCGGGTGATCGTCTGCTCCGGCTACATGCGCGAGCAGGTCGCCACGCTCTTCGACGTGCCGGCCGGGCAGGTCGACGTGGTGCCCAACGGGGTCGACGACCGGGCCTGGCGCGCCCGGCCGGGGGCGGTCACGGCCGCCCGGGCCCGGTTCGCCGGCGACGGCCCGCTCGTCGGGTACGCCGGCCGGCTGGTCTACGAGAAGGGCGTGCAGCACCTGGTGCACGCCGTGCCGTACCTGCGCGACCGGCACCCCGGGCTGCGGGTGGTGATCGCGGGCGACGGCCCCTACCGCGGCGAGTTGGAGGAGGAGACCCACCGACTCGGGCTCGGGCAGACCGTACGCTTCGCGGGATTTTTGGACTCGACCCGGCTCCCGGCGCTGCTCGGCGCCACCGACGCGACCGTGGTGCCCAGCCTCTACGAGCCGTTCGGGATGGTCGCCCTGGAGGCCGCGGCGGCCGGTGCGCCGCTGGCCGTGGCCCGCACCGGCGGCCTCGCCGAGATCGTCGAGCCGGGCGTGACCGGGGTGACCTTCCCGCACAGCGACCCGGGCGCCCTCGGCGAGGCGGTCGACCAGCTCCTCGGCGACGAGGTCTTCGCCCGGCGGGTGGCCCGGCGGGCGCGCGCCATGGTCGGCCGTCACTACGGCTGGACGACCATCGCCGCCCGGACCGCCGGCACGTACGCGACGGTCGGCCGGGAGCACGGCCCGACGCAGGCCCGGCGCGCCGCCGCCCGACTCGGCGGGGCCCGCCAGAAGATCACCATCCCGGAGGGGAACCTGCTCGCGGTCGGCGGCGCCGTCCGCTGAGCGGGCCGTCGCCGCCTCCCCGCCGTCCGGTGGCCGACAGACCGGCCCCGTCCGCCGCCCGGCAAGGGCATACTTCCTGCCGGTGCGGCAGATCCACCCACCCCTCCCCGCCACCGTCCCCGGTGGACCGTCCGGGCGATGCCCCTGCGGAGCGTCGGCGAACTACAGTGGCGTAGTTTTGGCGCTCAAGATCCCTGGGGAGGGTGAGCCGACATGATGGGACCGTCCCACGCGCTGTCCGGCGCGGCGGTGTGGCTGGCCGGATCCTGGGCGCTGCAACAGTTCGCCGACTACCACCAGTCGCCGCTGGAGCTCGCCGTCGGCACCGCCGTCTGCGCCGGTGGCGCGCTCTTCCCTGACCTCGACCTCTCCGGCAAGGTGACCCGCAACCAGGGCGGGGCGACGGTCGCCCGCACCTTTGGCGTGTTCTCGCTCTTCATCGCCGAGGTGATGGAGAAGGTCTCGCTCGGGGTCTACTACGCGACGAAGCTCAGCAAGGATCCGCGCCGCAACAACGGCCACCGCACCCTGACCCACACCATCCCGTTCACCCTGCTGGTCGGCTGGGGCACCACCACGCTCTGCGCCGCGTACGGCAAGTGGGCTGTCATCGGCATCCTGTTCTTCATGTTCGGGCTGGCGCTGCGCGGCCTGTTCGACAAGTGGGCGGAGCGCGCCGGCTGGGTCATCGTCACCCTCGCGTCGGCCGCCGCCGCCTGGTACACCTTCGCCAACCTGCCCGGCGGCCGGGGCTACCCGCTGATCGGCACCGCCGTCGGGGTCGGCTGCTTCGTGCACATCCTCGGCGACATGATCACCCGGGCCGGGGTGCCCATCCTCTGGCCCATCCCGATCAAGCGTCGGATGTGGACGCCGATCGGCCTGCCGAACAAGATCGCCCTGCGGGCCGGCAGCAAGACCGAGGTGGTGGTCGTCCGGGCCGTGCTGACCGCGATCTCGGTGCTCGCGGCGGCCGGGCTGGTCGCCCCGTCGGTGCTGCAACGCTTCAACATCGACGTCTGACGGCCTGCCCGCGCCCGGTCAGTCCCACGCCTCGGCGGCCCAGCGGGCCAGCAGCTCCAGCACGGGCCGGCGGCCCGCCATCATCTCCGCCTCGTCGCGGGCGTCGTAGGTGCCGCTGATGGCGGAGCGGCCCAGCCGGCCGAGCATCATCGGCGCCAGCCAGAAGTACTTGGCCGCACCGGTCAGGCGGACGGCACGGGCCACCTCCACCGGCGCGACCGCACCGCGCAGCCCTTCGGCGTACCGGTCGGGCACGGTCGCGGCCACCTCGTCGAGCAGCGCGACGTCGACCAGCCCGTCGAGGAAGGTGTCCAGCACCAGGTTGGCCGCGTCCTCGCCGACCGGCCCGGGGCCGACGCCGGACCAGTCCAGCAGCACCGGGCCGTCGGCGGCGAACACCAGGTTCATCGGCCAGCAGTCGTGGTGGCAGAGCGTACGCGGCAGCCGGTCGGTGGCGGCCAGCACGTCGTGCCGCCGTTCCCACAGCACCCGCAGCGCGTCGCGCAGGGGGCGCGGCCAGGCGGCGACGGCGACCGGGTGCTCCCACGGCACCGGAATGGCCACCGGGCGGCTCAGCGTGTAGTCGCGCAGCCAGTCGCGCGCCAGCCAGTCCGGCGGGCGACCGCCGGCCGCGAGTTCCCGCGCCGCGGGGTCGCCGAGCCAGCGGGCGTGTCCGGCGCCGAGCCGGACGGCCACCTCGCCGAGGTCGACGGGCGTGCAGGCGACGCCCGGCCGACCGGCGACCTCGGGCAGCCACAGCGCGACCGAGCCGTCCGGCCGGTCGTCGACCGCCAGCGCCGTCGGCGCGGCCAGCCCGGCGTCGGCGTACGCGGCGGCGGCCAGCCCGCTGCGGTACGCCTCGACCTCGCGGCGCCAGTAGTTCCAGTGCCCCGGCTCGTCGCTGCCGGCCCAGTGCGCCGGGCCGGGGCGGCCGGGCGGGGTGAGGAGTTTCAGCACGACCGACCGCCCGTCCCGGCGGGTGCGCCAGATGCCGTCGGTCACCCCGTTGAGCACGTTGTGGGTGAGCTGCCCGGCCGGCACGTCGGCGGGGACGAGGTCGGTCGGCGGGCGGGACGTGGTCACGGGGCCTCCAGCGCCAGGTAGCCGGCCGGTCCCTCGGCGACGCCCACCAGCCAGGCGGCGCACGAGCAGTCGGCCGAATCGCCGGCAACGGGACTGGGGACGACGATACGTTCGGGTTGTCGAGCCCCCGGCCGGCCATCCGCACCGGCGTCCGAAAGGAGCATTCGATGGCCCTCTGGGAGGATCTCGCGAGCTGGCGCGGCCCCACCGCCAACCGGGTCCCGAACGGCATGGTGGAGGTTCGCGGCCTGGTGGTACACATCGCCGACGGCACCTATGAGGGCACCATCAGCCACCAGCGGGACCCGGGCACCGAGAACTCCTCGCACTTCATCGTCAGTCGTGAGGGTGACATCGCGCAGATGGTCGACACGGCGGACAAGGCCTGGACCCAGCGAGCCGGCAACGGGCACTGGCTCTCGGTGGAGTGCTCCGGGTTCAGCGTCGGCAGCCCGCACCACGCCAGCCATCCCGGCTGGGAGAGGCTGACCGACAAGCAGATCGCCGCCCTCGGCCGGATCTTCGCCAGGGTGCACGAGGAGTGCGGCGTCCCGCTCGCCCTGACGGCCGACCCGTCGGGCACAGGCCTCGGCCACCACAGCATGGGAGGCTCGGCCTGGGGCCACGACAAGTGCCCCGGCCCACCGATCATCGCGCAGAAGCCGGACATCCTGGCCGCCGCCCGGCAGGTCGCCCGTCCGTCCGGGCCCACGCCCTCACCGGGCCTCGTCGTACGGCGCGCCGCACCCTGAGCCGGCACGGGGCAGCGGGCGGCCCGGCCCGTCGCTACGGTGCGGAGGATGGACAGTTCCCATCCGCTGGTGGCCGGCATCGTGCACCAGGCGCCCGGCTCGACCGTACGGCTGCGCCCGGTGGCCGAGAACGATCTGGCGATGTTGCGCCGGTTCGCGGTCGAACCCGGGCTGATCGGGCTCGACTGGGCCGGCTTCCGGGACGCCGCCGCGCCGGCCCGCCGCTTCGCCGAAGACGGCTATCTCGGCGAGCGGACCGGCGGCCTGATCGTGCAGGTCGAGCCGGCGGCGGACGCCCCGGCGGGCTACCTCAGCTATCTCCAGGGCCAGTACGGCGGGCGGGCACCGTACTGGGAGATCGGCATCGTGCTGCTGCCCCAGTGGCGCGGCCAGGGCATCGGCTGGCGGGCCCAGGCGCTGCTCTGCGACTACCTGTTCAGCCACACCCCGGCGCAGCGCATCCAGGCCAGCACCCACGCCGAGAACACCGCCGAGCAGCGGTCGCTGGAGAAGGCCGGCTTCCAGCTGGAGGGGGTCGTGCGGGCCTGCGAGTTCCGGGCCGGCGCCTGGCGCGACGGGTGGCTCTACAGCCGGCTGCGCGACGACCCGTCACCGCTCTGACCGAACGGCTAGGCGCCGATGCGCTGGGGTGGAACGGTCAGCCCGTAGAGCGCCATCAGTTCCGGGGTGTCGACCCGGCTGCCGTCGGCAACCGAGTCGCAGCAGATGTCGACGATCTGGTCCTTGTGCGCGAGCAGGTAGGGCCGGGCGCCCACGTCCGCGCTGGCCAGGGTGGCGATGCCGGACCAGTGCCGGCGTCCGAACAGCATCGGGTAGCCGCGCAGCCCGTCGTAGGTGGCGCAGACCAGCACGTCGGGGTACGGCAGCGCGACGACCCGACGCACAGCGGTGGCGGTCAGGCCGGGCATGTCCACCGGCACCACCACGACCGCCTCGATGCCCTCGTCGTCGAGCGCGGCCAGGCCGGCCCGGATGGACGAGCCGACGCCGGTCCCCCACGCCCGGTTGATCACCACCGTGGCCCGGCTCAGGTCCGCCGTCTCGCGGACCTGGTCGGCCGCGGCGCCGAGCACGACCACGATCCGCTCGCAGCCCGCCTCGGTCATCGTGTCGATCATCTGGTTCACCAGGGGCTTCTCCCCCTGGTGCAGCAGCGCCTCGGGGCCGCCGATGCGACGCCCCCCGCCCGCGGCGATGATCATTCCTGCGATCCGGTTCAGCTGGGCCCCCTCCACCGTGGAGCGGACCGTGGCGCGAGGGCACGGCCCGCTCCGTCGTACGGACATCGGGAGCAACGAGGACAAGGCAGACCGGGTAGCGGGGCGAAAAGGGAAAATAGTGCAACCGTTACCGGCCCGGAACCGCACCGCGTCGCCCGCCTCCGGCCCGTCCGGCTCGGAGTCGGGTAGCCCTGTCGAGGCTGTGCGTACGGTCAGGACGGCGCCCCGGCGGCGGCGACCGCGACCGGCATCGGGTCGCGGGGCGGACGCGCCAGCAGGCGCGCCAGGTCGCCGTGGGTCCGTGCGAGGAACCCGGCCGCCGTGGCGGAGTAGATCGACATGAGCATGGCCGGCTGGAACGGCAGCAGGCCCGCGCCCGTCAGGGCGGCACGCCGCTCGCCCAGCGACTCCGGGCGGTAGGGCACGCCCAACCCGGCGGCGACACCGGCCGCGGTGAGCGCGACGGGCCCGGTCAGCTCGTACGTGCGGCCGCGGTGGGCGGCGGGGTCGGCGGCCACCCGCACGGCGGCGTCGGCCAGGTCCTGTCGGGCCACCGCAGCCAGCGCTCCCGTGCCGAACGGGGCCGTGACCGCGCCGCCGACCGGGGCGGCCAGCTGACCGAACAGCTCGGCGTAGAGGCCGTTGCGCAGGATCGTCCAGTCGAGCCGGCTCTCCCGCAGTCGACGCTCCGTCCACCGGTGCGCGAGCGCGAAGGCCAGGTGGTCGCCGGCGCCGACCAGGCTCGTGTAGACCACGTGCCGCACCCCGTGCCGCTCGGCGGCGGCGATCGCCCGGTCGTGGCGGGCGGTGACGACGTCGTCCTCGCCGTACCCGGCGGAGACCAGCACCAGCACGCGTACGCCCGTCAGGTCCGGCCCCGCCGGGTCGTCGAAGTCCACGCTGCGCCCGGCGTCGCCGAAGCGACCGGGCGTACGGGTACCGGCGAGCGGGGCGAGCCCTCGCTCGACCAGCCCGGCGTGGATGAGGGAGCCCAGGTGCCCGGAGGCGCCGGTGACCAGCAGCATGTGGCGAGCCTTTCGGTGGTACCGGATCGGAACTAGCCTCATCGTCGGGAACCACGGACGCGGCCACAAGGAGGCACTTCGATGTCGGCAGGGCACACGGCGGTAACCGACGCTTTGGCGCCCTGCGGCCTGCCCGAGCACCCCGACTGCGGGATCCGCGACGTGCTCGACCGCATCGGCGACAAGTGGTCGGTGCTCGCGATCGTCGAGCTCTCCTCGGGCGTCCGCCGGTTCCGGGAGCTGCAACGGGCCGTCCACGGCATCTCGCAGCGGATGCTGACCCTGACCCTGCGTCGGCTGGAGCGCGACGGGCTGGTGCTGCGCACCGCGTACCCGACCGTCCCGGTGACCGTCACCTACGAGCTGACCGAGCGCGGGCGGAGCCTCACGCACCTGGTGCGGCAGTTGGCCGACTGGTCGCTCGCGCACAAGGACGCCATCGCCGAGTCGCGGCACGCGTGGGACGCCGCCAACCCCGACTCCGGCGTCTCCTGAGCCGGAACGGGAGCCGTCAGGCCGCGTCGGCGTAGCAGTCGACGACGGACAGGTCCAGCGGGAAGCGGACCGGGGTGTCGCCGAAGAGCAGCGCGGCGGCCTGCTCCCCGCACCGGGTGACCGCGTCGGCGACCGCGTCGGCCCGCTCCGCCGGGCAGTGCACGATCACCTCGTCGTGCTGGAAGAAGACCAGCTCACCGCCGGTGGCGGCGAGCCGGCCGCGCAGCGTCGCCAGAAGGGTCGAGGCCCATTCGGCGGCGGTGGCCTGGATGACGAAGTTGCGGGTGAACCGCCCCCGGGACCGGGCCGCCCGCGCCCGCGGCGACTGCGGATCGTCGCCGCCGTCGGGCACGTCGGCGTCGGGGTCGCCGAACCCGGCCGTGCCGGGCGGGCAGGTGCGACCCAGCCAGGAGCGCACCAGCCCGCCGGCCTCCCCCGTGCGGGCCGCCGCCTCCACGTAGCCGAAGGCCGTCGGGTAGTTGCGCCGCAGCACCGCCAGCGCCGGCACCGCCGCCCCGCCCGTCTGCCCGTACATCGCGCCGAGCAGCGCCACCTTGGCCCGGGGCCGGTCGCCGCCGAAGGCGTCCTGGGCGAGGGCGGCGTAGAGGTCGCCGGCACCACCGGCGGCGGCGAGCCGGGCGTCGCCGGAGACCGCGGCGAGCACCCTCGGCTCCAGCTGGCCGGCGTCGGCCACCACGAACCGCCAGCCCGGATCGGCCACCACCGCCCGCCGGATCACCTTGGGGATCTGCAACGCGCCGCCGCCCCGGGTGGCCCAGCGGCCGGAGACGACCCCGCCCGGGACGTACTCCGGCTGGAACCGGCCGTCGCGCACCCAGGCGTCGCGCCAGGCCCAGCCGTGCGCCGTCCAGATCCGGTAGAGCTCCTTGTATTCCAGGACCAGCGGCACCGCCGGGTGGTCCACCCCGCGCAGCACCCAGGCCCGGGTGTTGGGCAGCTCCACCCCCGCCCGGGCGAACGCCCGCAACAGCTCCGCCGGGGAGTCGGCGTGCAGCTGGCGTACGCCGAACGCGTCGGCGATCCGCGCGGCGAGCTCGGCCAGCCGGCGGGGCGGGCCGCCCACCGGCGACGGCTCACCGAGCAGCTCGGCGAGGAGTCGGTCGTGCACGTCGGCCCGCCAGGGCAGCCCGGCGGCCCCCATCTCCACGGCGATCAGCGCGCCGGCCGACTCGGCGGCGACCAGCAGCCGGAACCGACCGGGATGCTCGGTGGCGGCGATCCGGGCGAGCTGGTCGGCGTACACCCGGGTCAGGGCCTCGACGCCGGGGCCCGGCGGGCCGGGCAGCGCGTCGAAGAGCGCGCCCTGCCCGTGGCCGGGCGGCGCGGCCGGGCGGGGCGGCGGGTCGGCCGGCACCGGCGCGCCGGTCAGCCGGGCCCAGGCCGCCGTGAACGAACGGGGCTCGCCCCAGCGGCCGGCGTGGCCGAGCAGCAGGGCCTCGGTCAGCTCGATGTCGTGGCAGCGCTCGACCCGCACCCCGGCGCGCAGCAGCGCCGGGTAGACGGTCGCGCCGGAGGCCCACACCCAGCGCGGCCGGTCCGCCGCCTCGCGCGCCGCGACGGCGGCGGCCAGGTCGGTGACCGGCTGCACCGGGCCGACGGGCAGCCCGGCGGCGTCGAGGGTTTGCAGCGCTCCCCCGCCCCGCTCGTCCGAGGCCACCGTCACCAGCACGGATGCGATTCTGCCTCGCCCCTGCGACACTCCACCCACCAACCACCCCGGCGCGCCCCCCACGCCGGGCGGGCCGGCCGCGAGCGTCGCCGACGAAACGTCGGCGGGCGGTACGGCGGAAACGGGGCGGTGCGACGGTGCCGCGGCTCGGTAGCGTGGGCCGGTGCCACCACGGATCCCCCATCCCGAGCCCGGTACTCCGGACCTCCGGGGCCCGTTGCGGTACCTGTGGTGGCTGGTCCGCTGCCAGCCGTGGCGGGTGCTGCGCGGCAGCCTGTTCGGCACGGCCTGGATGACCGGCCTGGCGGTCCGGCCCTACCTGATCTCCCGCGCCGTGGACGACGGACTGCGGGCCGGCGACAACCGGTCCCTGGCCCTGTGGGTGGCGGCGATCGTCGTCGCCGGCGTCGCGCTGTCCTGGCTGGGCATCATGCGGCACCGCACGATGACCTTCATCCGGGAGGACGCGAAGGCGCGCTCCGCCGCCGTGGTGCTCCGCCAGCTGTCCCGGGTCGGCGCCGTGCTGCCGCGCCGGGCCGCGGCGGGCGAGGTGGCCACGGTCGGCGGCACCGACATCGACCGGGCGGCGCAGGTGATGACGGTGACCGGGCCCGGCGTCGGCGCGGTGGTCGCATACCTGGTCGTCGCCGTCGTGCTCTGGTCGATCTCGCCCCTGCTCGCGCTCTGCGTGCTGGTGGGCGTGCCGTCGGTCGTCCTGGTCGTCGCTCCCCTGCTGCGCCGGCTGGAGCGGGCGGAGTCGGTCTACCGGCAGCAACAGGGTGAGCTGACCGCCCGGTCGGGCGACATCGTGGCCGGGCTGCGGGTGCTCGCCGGGGTGGGTGGCCGGGGCCTGTTCGCCCGCCGCTACGCGGCCCGCTCCCGCGACCTGCTCGTCGAGGGCTACCGGGTGGGCGCCGTGAACAGCTGGATCGACGCGGCGACGGTGGCCATTCCCGGGCTGTTTCTCGCGGCGGTGGTGTGGCTGTCGGCCCGGATGGCGGCCACCGGCGACGTCAGCGTCGGGGAGCTGGTCGCCGTCTACGGCTACGTCGCGACTCTCGTCGTGCCGGTCTGGTTCCTGCTGGAGGGCGGCCACCAGCTGATCCGGGGCCGGGTCGCGGCCCGCCGGATCGTCGCCCTGCTCGCCGTCGAGCCGGACGGCGTCGGCGGGCCGCACGACACGCCGGCCCGGGCCCGCGCGGCGACGGTTCCCGGCAGCCGCCAGCCGGCCCGCCCCGCCGGCCCGGTCGCGGCCCCCGGCGGTCCCGCCGGCCTGCACGACCGGTCGAGCGGGCTGACCGTCCGGGCCGGTCGCCTCACCGCGGTGGCCGCCGCCGACCCGGCGGACGCCCTCGCGCTGGCCGACCGGCTCGGTCGGTACGCCGTCAGCGACGCCACCTGGGGCGGCGTACCGCTGACCGCCGTCGAACTCGATCAGGTGCGGGCCCGCATCCTGGTCGCCGACCACGACGCCTACCTGTTCGCCGGGACGCTGCGGGAGGTGCTGCGCGGGGCCCGCCCCGACGGTGACCGGGAGCGGATCACCTCCGCCCTGCACGCCGCGTCGGCCGAGGACGTCGTCGACGCCCTGCCGGACGGGCTCGACGCCCCGTTGGACACCCGCGCCCGCTCCCTCTCCGGCGGCCAGCGGCAACGGGTCCGGTTGGCCCGGGCGTTGCTCGCCGAACCGGAGGTGCTGATCCTCGTCGAGCCGACCTCCGCGGTCGACGCGCACACCGAGGCGCGCATCGCCGAGCGGCTGCGCCGCGCGCGGGCCGGACGGACCACCGTCGTGCTCACCACCTCGCCGCTGCTGCTGGGACGGGCCGACGAGGTCGCGCACCTGGTCGCGGGGCGCGTCGCCGCCACCGGCACACACGCCGACCTGCTCGACCGGGACCCGGGCTACCGGCGGCTCGTGGCCCGCGGCGACGCCGACGCCGAGCAGGCGCTGCGGTGAGCGGGCTGCCGGTAGCCGACCGGGCCACCGTACGCCGGGCGACGCGTCGGCTGATCGCCCGGGACCGGCGCGCCGTCGCGGTCGTGCTGGCACTGCATTCGACCGCCACGGTCGCCGGGCTCGCCCCGCCGTGGCTGCTCGGCGCCATCGTCGACCGGGTGTCCGCCGGGGCCGGCGTCGCCACCGTCGACCGGCTCGCCCTGGCGATCGGCGGGGCCGTGCTGGTCCAGGCGCTGCTGTCGCGCTACGCGCGGTACGCGGGCCACCGCTTCGGCGAGCGGGCCGTGGCCCGCCTGCGCGAGGAGTTCGTCGAACGCACGCTCAACCTGCCCGTCGGCGTCGTCGAGCGCGCCGGCGCCGGGGACCTGGCCACCCGCAGCTCGGTCGACGTGGCGACGGTCGGCACCACCGTCCGGGACGTGGTGCCCACCATCGTCATCGCCTCGGTGCAGCTGGCGCTGCTGTTCGGGGCGGTGTTCCTGCTGCACCCGCTGCTCGGGCTGGCCGCGCTCGCCGGTCTGCCGACGATCGCGCTGGTGACCCGGTGGTACCTGCGCCGCGCCAGCCCGGCGTACCTGGTCGAGGGGGCGGCTGCCGCCGAGCTGACCGAGACGCTGACGAGCACCGCCGAGGGCGCCCGCACGGTCGAGGCGTTCCGCCTAGCCGACGAACGGATCGGGCACGGCACCGCGCGCATCGGCCGGGTCTGGGCCGCCCGGCGGGCGACCCTGGCGCTGCGCACCGTGTTCTTCACCGTGGTGGAGGCCAGCTACCCGCTGCCCGTGGCCGTGCTGCTGCTGGCCGGTGGACTCCTGCTCACGCGGGGCGAGGTGTCCCTCGGCGCGGTGGTCGCCGCCACGCTCTACCTTCAGCAGGCCATCGAGCCGCTGGACCGGATCCTCCAGTGGACGGAGCAGGCGCAGCGCGGCTTCGCCTCGTTCGCCCGGGTGCTCGGTGTCGGTCAGGTGCCGCCGGAGCGGCCCGGCCGGGCCGCCGCGCCGGTGGACGAGCGGCTGGTCGTCCGGGGAGCCCGGTTCGCGTACGGCGGCGGACCCGACGTGCTGCACGGCATCGACCTCGAGGTGCGGCCCGGCGAGCGGTTGGCGCTCGTCGGGCCGTCGGGGGCCGGTAAGTCCACCCTGGCGCGGCTGCTCGCCGGGATCGACGCGCCCCGGGAGGGGGTCGTCAGCGTCGGCGGCTGCCCGGTGACCGACCTGGACCCGGCCGAGCGCCGGCGGCGCATCGCCCTGGTCACCCAGGAACACCACGTGTTCATCGGCTCGCTACGCGACAACCTCGCGTTCGCCGCCCCGGACGCCCCCGACGACCGGATGCGCGCGGCGCTGGCCACGGTGGGCGCCGACTGGCACGCCCGTCTGCCCGACGGCCTCGACACCCTGCTCGGCGACGGGGCGCACCCGCTCGGCGCCGCCGAGGCCCAGCAGCTCGCGCTGGCCCGGCTGGTGCTCGCCGACCCGCACACGCTGATCCTCGACGAGGCGACCGCCGCTCTCGACCCGACGACCGCCCGGCGCACCGAGCGGGCCCTGGCCGCCCTGCTCACCGGGCGGACCGTCATCGCGATCGCGCACCGCCTCAACACCGCCCACGACGCCGACCGCGTGGCCGTGCTGGAGGGGGGCCGGATCACCGAGCTCGGCAGCCACGACGAGCTGGTCCGGGCCGACGGCCCGTACGCCGCCCTGTGGCGTTCCTGGCACCCCTGACCCGCCCGGGTCTACTTCACCGCGCCGGAGGTGAGGCCCGACTGGATCTGCCGCTGGAAGATCGCGTACACGACGATCATCGGGAGGATGGCGATGGTCAGTGCGGCGAAGAGGCCGGACCAGTCGGCCTCGTAGCCGGCGTTGACCGAGATGTCGGCGATGCCCTGGGTGAGCACCCACTTGTCCTTGGCGTTGGAGAGCAGCACGAGCGGCAGCTGGTACTGCCCCCACTGGCCGATGATGTTGAAGATCCCGACGCTGATCAGGCCCGGCTTCGCCATCGGCAGCATCACCTGGAAGAACAGCCGGGTGTGCGAGCAGCCGTCGATCATCCCGGCCTCGGCCACCGAGGACGGCAGCGTCTTGAAGAACGCGGCCAGGAAGAACACCGTGAACGGCAGCGAGTAGGCGATGTAGACCAGCACCACCCCGGTGTGGGTGTCCAGCAGCCCCAGGTTGCGCACGACGAAGAAGAGCGGCACGAGGGCGAGGAACACCGGGAACGCGAGCCCCGAGACGAACAGGTAGTAGATCGCCCGGTTGCCCCAGAACTTGTAGCGCGCCAGCACGTACGCGGCCATCGAGCCGAAGAGCATCGTGCCGAAGGTGCTGCACGCCACCACGATCACGCTGTTGATGAAGTAGCGCCCGACGTTCGCCTTGTTCCAGGCCCGGACGTAGTTCTCGAAGCGCAGCTCGGCCGGCATGGTCCACGGGCTGCTGAAGATCTCCGTGGTGTTCTTGAAGGAGGCGAGGAAGGTCCAGAGGATCGGCACGATCACGATGACCGCCCACACCGCGAGCGCCACGTGCCCGAGGTTGGCGAAGAGCCGTACCTCCGAGCGCCTGCCTCTGCCTCCGCGCCCACCCGCGGCGCCCGGCTTCACGGTCTTCGGCGGTAGCGCCGCCGGCGTCGGCGGCAGCGTCGTCTGCGGGTTCATCAGTACTCCACGCTTTCCCGCTTGGTCAGCCGCAGCGTCAGCGCCGCGAACGTGAGGGTGAGGAAGAACAGCGCCACGCCCATGGCCGAGGCGTAGCCGTACTTCGAGTAGACGAAGGCGTTGCGGTAGATCTCCATGGCCAGCACGGTGGTGGCGCCGTCCGGGCCGCCGCCGTCCACCGAGAGCACCGAGACGATGGCGAACGCGTCGAAGGCGGCGATGCCCAGGTAGACCCAGGCCACCTGGAGGGTGTCCCAGAGCAGCGGCAGGGTGACCCGGAAGAAGAGCGTCACCCGGCTCGCCCCGTCCACCTCGGCGGCCTCGTAGATCTCGCCGGGGATGGAGGCCATGCCCGCCGAGAAGAGCACCACGTAGAAGCCGACCGCCTGCCAGACCAGCACGCCGATGATCGACCAGAGCGCCAGGTTCGGCCGGACCAGGAAGAGCACCGGGTCGAAGCCGAGCTTCATCAGCACGCCGTTGATCAGGCCGGACTCGTTCGGCCGGTAGACCATCTGGAACAGCACCGCGATGATGGCCACCGCCAGGACCTGGGGGAAGAAGAACACCACCCGGTAGAACTTCGACCCCCAGACCCCCTGGCGCTGCCCGCCGCTGCTCTTCCCACCCACGTTGAGCATGAAGGAGAAGAACAGCGCGATGGCGATGGTGATCAGCGGCAGGGCAAGCAGCAGTACGCCGTGGTGCTGGACGGCCTTCCAGAAGTTGACGTCGTCGAACAACCTCCGGTAGTTGTCGAAGCCCACCCACTGCGGGGCGGAGAGCCCCCGCCAGTTGGTCATCGAGATCTGGAACGCCTGCGCGTACGGCGCGATGACGAAGACGACGTACAGCGTGACGGGAACGAAGAGGAACCCGATCACGAACGGATACTTGCCGTGCCGCATGACCCCCACGCCCCGATCAGCGCTTGAACTTGGTGATGGAGCTGTCCTTCTTGATCGCGTCGGCACGCTTCTGGATGCGCTCCACGAAGGCGTCCGCCTTGATCCGGCCGAACATCAGCTCGTTGGTGGCCGTGCGGGCCTCCGTGTCGAGCTCCTTGTACCAGCCGTCGAAGTAGATGTTGAACACGTCCTGGCCGGCGGCCTTGAGCGCGGCCTGCGAGCTGGCCACGCCGGGCGGGAAGGCGAAGCCCTCCGAGCCGGCGGTGACCACGGTCGGGGCCTTGACCACCTCGGTGAAGCCCTTCGCGCCGGCCACCGAGAGCATCTGGCGCATGTACTCCAGGCCGCCCTTGGGGTTCTTGCTCTTGGCCGAGACGAAGTAGCCCTCACCGGCGGTCGCCCGCAGCGCCGTCGCCGGCAGCTTGTCCGAGGCGGACAGGCTCGGCACCGGCATCAGCTGGTAGTCGAAGCCGGACGGGGTGTCCTTCTTCTGCTCGCCCTCCAGCCAGTCGCCGCTGGGGTAGAACGCCAGCTTGTACTGGTTCTGCCGCAGCTGCACGTCGGTGTGCTTGAGCCCCTCGAAGCTCTTGTCGACGTACTTGGCGCCGATCTCGGCCCACGCCGCGGCGGCCTGCTTGACCGCGTCCTGCTGCCAGGCGCCGTCCTCCAGGTTGTCGATGTTCTTCAGCACGTCGGTGCCGCCGATCTTCGCCGCGTGGGTGAGGATCACGTTCCACTGGTAGTACGCGGCGTTCGCCCCGGCGTAGCCGTACGGGGTGATGCCCTTGGCCTTGATCTTGTCGAGCAGGGCGGTGAACTCGGACCAGTCCTTCGCCGGCGCCCAGCCGTTGTCCTTGAACAGCTTGCCCGAGTACCAGATGCCGAAGACGGTGGAGACGTAGTACAGGACGTACGGCTTGCCGTTGAAGGATCCGACGTCGACGGTGCCCGGCACCACGGTGTCGCGGACCTTCTTGTTCGGGTCGTCGACCGACGGGGCGTCCCAGAGCTCGGTGAGGTCCTGGAGCTGACCGTCGGCGACCAGGGCGCCGAAGTCCATCAGCTTCTCGCCGGAGTTGTTGACGAACTCCGGCGGGTTGCCCGAGGCGAACCGCGGCTGGAGGACGGTGGAGACGGCCTGGGTCGACTGGTGCTTGACCTCGGCCTTCGGGAACGCCTTCTTGTACAGCGGCTGGTGCACGTCGGTGGCGTACTTCTCGCCGTAGCCACCGTTGAAGATGACCACCTCGATCGGGGCGTCCTCGGCCACCCCGAGCGGGTTGGTGGCGCTCTTCGCACCGTCCGCGACCTGCTCGTTCTTCTCGTCGCCGCCGCTGGTCGCGCAGGCGCTCAGCAGGCCGGCGGCCGGGGTGGCGAGCAGGCCCACCGCGGCGGCCCGGCGCAGCACGGTCCGGCGGCTCAGGTCGGCCGGGTTGTCGGGGGTAATCGACATCGTCGTCTCTCCTTGTGTGTTCGGGTCAGGCGGTCCGCCGGAGGCGCCCGGCGTACCGCGACTCGAGGGCGTGGTTGTGCTCGTCCCCGCCGGGGACGTTGGCGGAGAGGTAGATAGGGGGTACCTCCCCGGCCTGGTGGAACCGTCGTACGACCTCGGCGGTCAGCAGCTGCGCCAGCAGCGCCGCGGTGACCGAGGAGACCGCACAGACCGCGCCGCCGCCCTCGAGCGGCAGCAGTGCGTCGCCGTACGGCGCGCCGTTGTCCAGCACGACGTCGGCGAGGTCGGCGAGGCGCCGGCCGGACGGGTGCCGCGGGGCGACCCGTGCGGTGTGCGCGACCGAGGTGACCGCGATCAGCGGGTGGCCGCGTCCGGTGACCAGCGTCGCCAGCTCGACCACCGAGCCGTTGATGCCGGACTGCGACGCCACCACGAACACGTCCTGCGGCTGCGGTGCAGCCAGCTCGTAGAGCTGGTGGGCGACCGCGGGGTCGCGCTCCAGCTTCGGGTCGGCGAGCACGTCGCGCGGGGCGTCGCCGTGCAGCACCAGGTCGTGCAGGGAGAGCCGGTTGGTGGGCACCAGCCCGCCAGCCCGGGCGACCAGTTCCGCGGCGAACGCCTCGGAGTGGCCGGCGCCGAACGCCTGGAGCACCCCGCCGGTGCGCAGGCTGGTGGCGATCAGGTCGGCGGCGGCGCCGATCGCGTCGGCGCTGGCGTCGACGAGCCGGTCGAGCACCGGGCGGACGGCGTCGGCGTACCCCTGGGCGCTGATCATGCGGTGGCCCCCTTCGCGGCCTTGTGCCCGTCGACGGCCTGGGCGGTACGCCGGAAGGCCGCGTGGGCGCGGTCGTGGGTGCGCTGGGCGACGGCGATGTAGAGCAGGTCGAGCACGACCAGCTGCGGGTGCCGGGCGGAGAGCGCGTCGGGGCGGAAGGTGGTGGCCTGACTGGCGGTGAGCAGCACGATGTCGGCCAGCTCGGCCAGCGGCGAGCGCGGGAACCCGGTCAGCGCCACGGTGGTCGCGCCCCGGCTGCCCGCCTCGGCGAGCATCTCGATGGTCTCCCGGGTCTGGCCGGTGTGCGAGATGCCGAGCGCCACGTCGCCCTGGCGCAGCAGCGCGGCGCTGGCGAGGCCCTCGTGCACGTCGTTCCAGGCCCAGGCCGCCACCCCGATGCGGTGCAGGCTGAACTGCATCTCCTCGCCGACCAGGGCGCTGCCGCTGGCCCCGAAGATGTTCACCCTGGACGCCCCGGCGATGGCGACGGCGGCCCGTTCCACCTCGGCGAGGTCGAGCAGCGCGGCGGTGTCGTGCATGGCGCGGGTGTCGGCGGCCATGATCTGGTCGAGGACCCGGGAGAGGGGGTCGCTGGGCTGGATCTCGCGGCCGATGTCGACGGTCCAGCCCGCCGAGCGGGCCCGGCCGGTCTCCGCGGCGATGCCGAGTCGCAGGTCGGCGTAGCCGTCGAAGCCCATCGCCCGGCAGAACCGGGTGATCGTCGCCGGGGAGGTGCCGCTTCGCTCGGCCAACTCCACGATTGTCGCCCGGGCGGCGGCCTCCGGGTCGCTGAGCACGTGCTCGGCGACGCGGCGCAGTGCCCCCGTCAGCTCGCCCGCGCCGGCCCGGACCCGCGCCAGCACGCCGTCGGAGCCGACCCCGAGCGCACCCCGCCGGTCGACCGCGCCGGCGTCGACCACCGCGGTCCCCGCGGAGGCGTCCACCTCGTGATCAACCATGGGGCACCTTTCGGAAAAGAGTGTTAACTGTTAGTGGTAAAAGTTCTTACTAAAGGCCCCTCCGTGTCAAGGCTGCGGGCGAAGTTTTCAAACTGTTACCTGGCGCACGGCTCCCGAGCCTGTCCGCCCCTTGCCCACCGCCGCCGGGCCGACCAGCATGAACGCGGCGTCGATCGAGAGGTGGGTGCGGATGTCCGGCAGCGTCGTGGTCGGTCTCGACGTCGGGGGTACGTCCACGCGGGCGACCGCCCTGGCCCTCGACGGGCGGCGGCTGGGCAGCGGCCGGGCGGGCGGCGGAAACCCCACCAGCCATGGTGCCGAGCGGGCGGCGGGCGAACTCCTGGCCGCCCTGCGGGAGGCGCTCGCCGGCGTCGATCCCGCCCGGGTGCGTGGCGGCACGATCGGACTGGCCGGGGCGGGCCTGCTGCTCGCCGATCCGGCGGGCCGCGACGCCTTCGACCGGGCCTGGCACGACGCCGGCCTGCGCTGCCCGTACGCCGTGCACGGCGACGCGCTGGTCGCGTACGCCTCAGGCACCGCCAGCCCGGACGGCACGGTGCTGATCGCCGGCACCGGGGCGATCGCCGCCGGGGTTCGAGAGCTGCGGCTGGACCGGGTCGCCGACGGTCACGGCTGGCTGCTCGGCGACGCGGGCTCGGGCTTCTGGCTGGGCCGGGAGGCGGTCCGCCGGCTGCTGGCCGACCTCGACCGGGGGCACGCACCGGGCCGGCTGGCGACCGGGGTGCTCACCGAACTGCTCGGCTCCGCCGAGGTGGCGGCCCGCCCCCGGGACACCGTCGACGCCCTGGTCCAGACGGTGACCCGGCGACCCCCCGTGGAACTGGCCCGGCTCGCGCCCCTCGTGGTCGCCGCCGCCGTCGACGGGGAGCCGGTCGCTTGTGGGCTCCTCGACGAGGCCGCCGCGCACCTGGCGGAGAGCGCGGCGCGGATCCGCCCGGCGGGCGAGGTCTCCCCCATCGTGCTCGGCGGCGGCCTGCTGACCGGCGCCACCCCGCTCGCCGCAGCGGTCCGGGCCGAGATCGCCCGGCGGTGGCCGGACGCGCCGCTGCACTCGGCGGGCGACGGCGCGGCCGCCGCGGCCTGGCTCGCCGCCCGCGACCTGCCCGAGGTGACCGACCCCGTCGCCCTGCACGCCCTCCTGGTGCCACGGACCGCCTGACCGGCCCGGCGCCGTCCCAGGAGGCCCGGCTCATGGGCTGCGGCCGGCGCTGAAGAGCAGCCGGTCTGCGAAGCGGCGGGTCTGCGAAGCGGCGGGTTCGGGGAGCAGCAGGGCCGGGGAGCAGCGGGTCTCTGGGACGGCGAGGCTGCGGGACGAGAGGCCGCCGGGCGGTGACACGGCGTGCGAGGGACCGCGACACGGGTGCGCGGTCGCTGTCGAGCTGCCCCATCTGTGAGACCACCGGTCTGCGTGGCCACGAGATCCGCCCAGCGGACATACCGCCCCCTGGCGGGGAGCCGCCACCAGCGTGGATCGTTCACACCGGTGGCCTCGGGGCACCGGGTGGGACACGCCTCGCCCCCGTTGCGTCGGGCCGCCGGACGGACACGCCTCCACCCCGGTCGCGTCGGACCGCCGGACGGACAGGCCGGCCTTGGCAGGCAGCCGCCACCTGCACTGCCGGTCAACCCGGTGGCGTCGAAGCGGGTGTGGAAGGAGACGTCGACGCGGTCTTTGCGCATCGGTTGCCAGAGCGAGGCACCGGCGCAGGCACGGCGTTATCGTCCCGCGAACGGCGTGGTGGCCCTGCGGGAACGGCGTGGTGGTCCTATGGATGGGGCAGCTCGACAGCGAGCGCGTCCGGACCGCCGCCCTCCCTGCCGGTCGGTCATGGGCGGTCGGGCGACGAGACGGACGAGCCGCTCCCGCCGCCCGCCGCCCCGAGGCCCCGAGGCCCCGAGGCTCCGGGCCGGATGATCGGTAGCGGACGGGACTACTTAAGCTGGCCGGCGGTCAGGCCGGACTGGACCTGGCGCTGGAAGAGGATATAGACCAGCAGTACCGGGACCACCGCGATGGTGAGGCCGGCGAAGAGCTGCGCGTAGTCGCCAGCGTAGCCCTGGTTGACCGAGAGCGCGGCGAGCCCCTGGGCGAGCACCCACTTGGACTCGTCGCCCTGCATGAGCACCTGGGGCAGCAGGAACTGGTTCCAGTGGCTGAGGAAGTTGAAGATCGCGACGCTGATCAGTCCCGGACGTGCCATCGGCAGCATCACCTGGAAGAAGAGCCGGAAGTGACCGCAGCCGTCGACCAGCGCCGCCTCCGCGACGGCCGTGGGCAGGGTACGGAAGAAGGCGGTCAGGAAGAACACCGTGAACGGCAGCGAGTAGGCCGCGTAGACCAGGATCAGCCCGGTCCAGGTGCCGAAGAGGCCGGCGTTGCGCACCACGAAGAACAGCGGCACCAGGGCGAGGAAGACGGGGAACATCAGCCCGCCGACGAACAGGTAGTAGACGACCTGCTTGCCCCGGAACTCGTAGCGCGCGAAGACGTACGCGGCGGTGGCGCCCATCAGCATGGTCAGGGTGACCGAGCCCGCGACCACCACCAGGCTGTTCAGGAAGTACTGGCCGATGTGCGCCCCGCTCCACGCGCGCGACCAGTTGTCGAAGCGCAACGCGCCGGGCAGCGACCACGGGTCGGCCAGGATCTCCGCGTTGCTCTTGAACGAGCTGATGAACATCCAGAGCAGCGGCAGTACGGTCAGCGCACCCCAGAACAGCAGGAAGCCGTGCGACAGCGCGTTGGCGACGCCGAGTTCGCGGCGTACCGGGCGGTCGGCGGGGCCGGGAGGCTCGTCGGGCAGCGCCACGGACGCGGGCTTGTCCAGAGTCGTCACGAGTACTCGATCCTGTCTCGCTTGCTGGCCCGCAGCGCCAGCACCGCCACCGTGAGGGTCAGGAAGAACATCACCACGCCGATCGCCGAGGCGTAGCCGAACTTGGTCTCGCTGCCGAACGCCGTGTCGTACATGCGTACGCCGATGACGTCGGTGGAGAAGTTGGGACCGCCGTTGGTCATCAACTGCACCAGGATGAAACCGTCCAGGGCGAAGATGGCCAGGTAGACCCAGGCGACCTGGACGGTGTCCCAGAGCAGCGGGATGGTCACCTTCCACAGCGTGGTCAGCCGGGAGGCGCCGTCGAGCATGACCGCCTCGTAGATCTCCTTGGGGATGGCCGACATGGCCACGCCGAAGAGCACCACGTAGAAGCCGACGTTGCTCCAGATCATCACGGCGAGCACGCACCAGAAGGCGGTCCGCGGATCCCCCAGCCAGGTGGGCGCGCCCAGACCGACGCTGTTCAGGGCGCTGGTGAGCAGGCCCTTGTTCGGGTGGTAGACCTCCTTCCACAGCAGCGCGATGATCACGACGGAGAGCACCTGGGGGAAGAAGTAGACCGTGCGGTAGAACGACGAGCCGCGCACCCCGCTGACCCCCGCCCGGCCCTTGCGCCCGCCCATGTTGAGCATGGCGGCGAAGAAGAGGCCGAGCACGATCGTCAGCACCGGAACCAGCGCCAGCAGGATCGCGTTGTTCTTCAACGCGTTCCAGACGTAGTCGTCGTTCCAGAGCGTCTTGAAGTTCGCCAGCCCGACCGAGTTGGCGTCGGCCGAGTAGCCGAGCCAGTCGGTGGTGGAGATCTGGAACGCCTGCAGGTACGGCGACACGACGAAGATGACGTAGAGCAGCACCGGCGGCACCAGGAAGGTGACGATCAGCGGGTACTTGCCATGTCTCACGATGAGGTCCTACCTCTTCAGCGGCGGCCCGGTGGGGCGGGGCGGTCCACCCCGTCCCACCGGCCGGGGTGTCAGGCGGCCCGCTTGTACTTCTTGATCGAGCTGTCCTGGGCGATCGAGTCCGCGCCCTTCTGGCACTGGTCGAGGAACTCCGCCGGGCCGATCCGCCCGCTGAAGAACTCGCCGCACGCGGCGTCGATGAGGTTGCGCTCCAGCTTGCGGTAGTAGTTGTTGTAGACCCAGTTGAAGCCGTTGCTGCCGGATGCCTCCAGCGCCTTGACGACCGTGTTCAGCCCGAACGGCAGCTCGACGCCCTCGCTGGCGCCGGCCACCACGGTCAGGCTGGAGACCTTCTTGGTGAAGTCCTGCGCGCCCTTCTTGGAGAGCATGACCCGGAAGAACTCCAGGCCGCCGGCGACGTTCTTGGCCTTCGCCGGGACCATGAACGGCTCGCCGGCGGTGCCCCGGACGGCCTCGAACGGCAGCTTGTCGCCGCTGCCCAGGCTCGGGGTCGGCTGGATGGTCATGTTGAAGCCGGCCGGCGTGACGTCCTTCTGCTCGCTCTCCAGCCAGGAACCGCAGGAGATGAAGGCCGCCTTGCCCTGGCACCACGCGGTCTGCGACTGCTTGTGGTCGAGGCCGGGCGAGCCCTCCAGGATGAACTTGTCCTTGACGATCTGGTGCCAGGCGTCGGCCGCGGTCTTCATCGCGTCGGACTTCCAGGCGTTGGGCTCCAGGTTGTCGATCGCCGTGGCGACCGAGGGGCCACCGAACTTGATGGCGGTCGAGATGACCGGCCAGCTCATGTAGCGCGGGTGCGCGCCCGCGTACGTCCAGGGGGCGATGCCCGCTGCCTTGATCTGCTTGCACAGCGCGATGTGCTCGTCCCAGGTCTTGGCGTACTCCCACTTGCGCTCGGCGAAGAGCTTGGTGGAGTGCCAGATGCCGTAGACGGTGTAGGTGTAGTTCATGACCAGGAACTTGCCGTCGTACGAGCCGACCTCGACGGCGCCCGGCAGCAGGGTGTCCTTGACCGTCTTGCCCGGGATGTCGAGGCTCGGGGCGGCCAGCAGCTCGCCCAGGTCGGCGATGGCGTTCTGCGACACCAGGCCGTTGAAGTCGATCTGGTTGGCGCCGGAGTTGTTGACCACGTCCGGCGGGGTGTTGTCGACGAAGCGCGGCTGGAGGGTCTTCGCGATCTCCTGCGTCGCCGAGTGGTTGATCTTCGCCTTCGGGTACTTTTCGGTGTACATGGCCTCGTGGGCCTTCGCGTACTCCTCGCCGAAGCCACCGTTGAAGATCACCACCTCGAGGGGCGCGTCCTCCTTGACACCGAGCGGGTTCTGCTCGCTCTTGGTGCCCTTGTAGGTGCCGGCGTCGCCCTTGTCGTCGTCACCGCCGCCCGTGGCGCAGCCGGTCAGCAGGCCGGCGGCGGGGGTGGCCAGGAGGCCGGCGGCGGCGGTGCGCCGCAGGATGTCACGCCTGTTCATGGTCTCTCCTCGGATCGGTCCGGGCGGTCACCGGATGGGGGATGGTGACCGCCGCACGAGGCGCAGGGGGAATTTGTCTTCAGTTCGCAATATGTTGCTGAAGAATTTCTACGGCAGGAGGGCGCGGACTTCAACCCCCGGGGACCGAACCGTTATCAGCAGCGGCCAGTCCACGCCTGACGTACCCTCGGGGCCATGCGCCGCCTGCGGCAACTCGCCGCGCGCACCCCCGCTGGTCGGCAACGTTACGTCGACCTGCTCCGGGCGCTCGCGATCGGCATGGTCGTTCTCGGCCACTGGGCGGTCGCCGCGATCGGCGAGGACGCCGCCGGCCGGCCGACGGGGCGCTCGGCGCTGCCCGACCTGCCGTGGGCGTACCCGCTCACCTGGGTCGCCCAGGTCATGCCGGTCTTCTTCCTGGTCGGCGGGTACGCCAACGCCGCCTCGCTGACCGCCCGCCGGGCCGCCGGCGTCGACGCCACCGCGTGGCTGCTGGACCGGGGCGCCCGGCTGCTGCGCCCGACGACCGCGCTGCTGCTGGTGATCGCCGGCGGCGCCGCGCTCGCGTCGCTCGTCGGCGTCGGGGCGACGCTGGTGCGTACCGTCGCCTGGTTCGCCACGATCCCGCTCTGGTTCCTCGCCGCCTACCTGATCGTGGTGCCGCTGACCCCGGCGATGCTCGCCCTGCACCGGCGCTTCGGCCTGCTCGTGCCGGCGGCGCTGGCCGCGCTGGTCGTCGCCGGCGACGTGGGGCGGGCGCTGGGCCCGGCGGAGCTGGCGCTGCCGAACTACGTCCTCGGCTGGCTGGCCGTGCACCAGCTCGGCATCGCCTGGCGCGACGCCGACGCCGGGCGTCACGACGCCCACCCGGACGCGACGGACGGGCATCCGCCGCGCCCCGCGTCCGCGCGCGACCGGCCACGCGAACGTCGGCTGCCGCTGTCGCGGCGCGCGGGCGCGGCGGCGCTGCTGGGCGGCCTGGCCGCGACGGTGCTACTGACCACCGTCGGACCGTACCCGGTGAGCATGCTCAACGTCCCGGGCGAGCGGCTGGACAACGCCGCCCCGCCCAGCCTGGCCCTGCTGACGCTGACCGCCGCCCAGTTCGGGCTGATCCTGCTGCTGCGCGACCCGGCGGAGCGCTGGCTGCGCCGCCCCCGCCCGTGGCAGGCGGTGATCGCGGTGAACGCCGTCGTGCTCACCGTCTTCCTCTGGCACCTCACCGCCGCGATCCTGCTGGTCGGCGCGCTGGACGCGGCCGGGAGGCTGCCGACCCCACCCGCGGGATCGGCGGCCTGGCTGGCCTGGCGGGTGCCGTGGGTGCTGATGCTGACCGTGGTGCTGGCCGCCCTGGTCGCCGTCTTCGGCCCCGTCGAGGCCCGCACCGGCCACGCCGGCCGCACCGGCCGCACCGGCCACGCCGGGCAGGGTCGGCCGGCCGGCGGCGGGGCCGTGTCGGGCCGCGCGCCGGCCGGCGGCGGGTGGCGGGCCACCGTGCGCAGCGCGCTCACCGCCGCCGGTTTCGCCGCCGTGGTGTACGCCCTGGTGGTCAACGCCCAGACGCCGAGGTCGGCGCCCGAGCCGCTGGGGCTACCGGCGGCGGCGCTGGTGGCGTACCTGGCCGGGGCCGGCACCCTGCGCCTGCTCAGGTCTGGGTGGGGAAGCCGAGGTTGACCCCGCCGTGCCGGGGGTCCAACCAGCGGCTGGTGACCACCTTGGCCCGGGTGAAGAAGCGCACCCCGTCCTCGCCGTGCGCGTGCAGGTCGCCGAAGAGCGAGGCCTTCCAGCCGCCGAACGAGTAGTACGCCATCGGCACCGGGATCGGCACGTTGACGCCGACCAAGCCCACCTCCACCTCGTGCTGGTAGCGCCGGGCCGCGCCGCCGTCGTTGGTGAAGATCGCCGTGCCGTTGCCGTACGGGTTGGCGTTGACCAGCTCCACCGCCTCGTCGTACGAGCCGACCCGCAGCACGCCGAGCACCGGGCCGAAGATCTCGTCGGTGTAGATCGACATGTCCGGGGTGACGCGGTCGAACAGGGTCGGGCCCAGCCAGAACCCGTTCGGGTCGCCGTCCGGCTCGACGTTCCGGCCGTCCACCACCGGCACCGCGCCGGCGGCCACCCCCGCCTCGACGTACGCACGCACCCGGGCGGCGTGCGCGGCGGTGACCAGCGGGCCCATGTCGCAGCCGCGCCGGCCGTCGCCGGTGCGCAGCCGGCCCATCCGCTCGGCGATCCGGGCGACCAGGGCGTCGGCGACCGGCTCCACGGCGACCAGGGCCGAGATCGCCATGCACCGCTCCCCCGCCGAGCCGAACCCCGCGTTGACCGCCGCGTCGGCGGCCAGGTCCAGGTCGGCGTCGGGGAGCACCACCATGTGGTTCTTCGCCCCGCCCAGCGCCTGCACCCGCTTGCCGGCGGCGGTGCCGCGCTGGTGGACGTGCCGGGCGACCGGGGTCGACCCGACGAACGACACGGCCTTCACGACCGGGTGGTCCAGCAGCGCGTCCACGGCCTCGGCGTCGCCGTTGACGACGTTGAGCACCCCGTCGGGCAGGCCGGCCTCGGTGAACCACTCCGCCAGCAGCAGCGCCGCGCCCGGGTCCTTCTCGCTCGGCTTGAGCACCACCGCGTTGCCGCAGGCCACCGCGATCGGCAGGAACCACAGCGGCACCATCGCCGGGAAGTTGAACGGGGAGATCACCGCGACGACGCCGAGCGGCTGCCGCAAGCTGTACGAGTCGACCTCGGTGGAGACGTTCTCGCTGAACCCGCCGCGCAGCGCGGAGGGGATGCCGCAGGCGTACTCGATGATCTCCAGGCCGCGCTGCACCTCGCCGGCGGCGTCGGCGAGCACCTTGCCGTGCTCGGCGGTGATCACCCCGGCGAGCCGGTCCCGCCGCGCGTGCACCAGCTCCCGGAAGGCGAACAGCACGGCCGTCCGCCTCGCCAGCGACGCGTCGCGCCAGAGCCGGGCCGCGCGCCCGGCGGCCTCCACCGCGACCGCGACGTCCGCCGCCGAGGCCAGCTCCACCCGGGCGGTACGCCGACCGGTCGCCGGGTCGAAGACGTCCCCGTGCCGCCCGGACGAGCCGCTGAACGGCTTGCCGTCGACGAAGTGGCCGATGACGTCCACGCCGTGCTCCGCCGCGCTCACGCCGCCACCTCCGCCGCCACGCAGGAGCGGATCGCGTCGACCAGGATGGCCAGGCCCTCGCGGGCCTCGTCCTCGGTCAGGGTCAGTGGCGGGCCCATCCGCAGCACGTTGCCGTACAGGCCGCCCTTGCCGGTGAGCAGCCCACCGGCCCGGCACGCCTCGAAGACCCGGTCGGTCAGTGCCGGGTCCGGCTCGGCGGTGCCCGGCCGGACGAACTCGACGCCGAGCATCAGCCCCTTGCCGCGTACCTCCGCGACGCCGTCGAGACCCCCCACGGCGGCGCGCAGCCCGTCGGCGAGGATCGCCCCGGTGCGGGCCGCGTTGGCCTGGAGGTCGTGGTCGAGCAGGTAGTCGAGCACGGCGTTGCCGGCCGCCGTCGAGACCGGGTTGCCGCCGAAGGTGGAGAAGCTGATCCCCGGCACCGACTCCAGCACGTCCGCGCGGCCGACCACGCCGGCCAGGGCGAAGCCGTTGCCGATGCCCTTGGCGAAGGTGAGCAGGTCCGGGGTCACGCCGTGCGCCTGGTAGCCCCAGAGGTGCTCCCCGGTACGCCCCCAGCCGGTCTGCACCTCGTCGCAGACGAACAGGATGCCGTGGGAGTCGAGGACCTTCTTCCAGGCCGCGAAGAGCCCGTCCGGCGGGTGCACGAAGCCGCCCACGCCCTGGATCGGCTCGGCGATCAGGCAGGCCACGTCGCCGGCGGTCTGGGTGGCGAGCACCTCGTGCAGGTCCTCCACGGCCGCCTCGACCCGCTCGGCCTCGCCCAGCCGGGCCAGCAGGCCGCGCAGCCGCTCGCCGGAGTGCAGCCAGGCCACCTGGAGCGGGTTGAGCGCGCTGGCCGACCAGCCCCGGTTGCCGGTCACGCCCATCGCCGCGTACGACCGGCCGTGGTAGCTGTTGCGCACGGCGAGGATCTGGTGCGAGCGGCGGTGGTTGGTGGCGGCCAGCAGCGCCGCCTCGTTCGCCTCCGTGCCGGAGTTGGTGAAGAAGACCCGCGCGTCGGGGATGCCGGAGAGCCGGGCGATCTTCTCGGCCAGCTCGACCTGCTGTCGGATCAGGTAGAGGGTGGAGCTGTGCACGATGCCGGTGCGCAACTGCCGCTCGACGGCCTCCCGGATCTCCGGGACGTCGTAGCCGATCATGTTGGTCAGCACGCCGCCGAAGAAGTCGAGGTAGCTGCGGCCCCGGGCGTCGGTGACCCGGCGGCCGGAGCCGGAGACCAGCTCGATCGGCTCGGCGTAGTAGAGCGGCATCCAGGACGGGAGCACGGCCCGGTGCCGGGCCAGCAGATCGTCGGTGGTCATCGTCGCACCCTCTCAGCGGCGTTCGCGGTACCCGCACGCTGCCACCAGCCGGCGGCGGGGACAAGGGCCGGTGGGTGGCGCGGCACCGGGCCCGCCCCACACCGTCGCCGGGCCCGGTCGTGCGCCGCCCGGGCGCCCGGCCGCCGGTACGATCCGGCGGTGCGGACCGGTGAGGAAGCGCCACGAGGGGCGCCGGCGCTGCCGACCGGCGCGGCGGGCACGAGCGTCGGAGCGATCGCGGCCGGCGTACGGGCCTGGTTGGGCTCGGGGCCGCTGCGCGACCTCGTCGGGCACTTCGGCGGCACGTGGCCGGACGGGGACGTGGCGGGCGTGCTGGCCGGCCTCGACGACTTCTCCGCCCGGCACTGGGACTTCCGGGGTGGCCGGGAGCGGCCGGACGCCCGCGAACCGGCCGTCGACGCGGCCACCGCGCGGCTGGTGCTCGCCACCGCCGCCGCGCTCGGCATGGTGCGTCCGGCGGCGCCGGCCCGCTCGCGGTACGCCCACCTGGTCGTGCTCGGCGGGTTGGCGCACGCCTGCCAGCGCCGGGTCGCGTACGCGGCGCACCTGCTGCGCGGCGGCACCCGGGTCGGCGGCGAGGTGGCGGTGCTGGGCAGCTTCCGCCCGCTGTCGGACGCGGAGTGCCGGGCCCTGGAGGTGGCCGGCGTCCCGCCCTGCGACACCGAGGTGGCGGCGCTGGACGCGGCGGTGCGGCGGGAGTTCGCGGTGGCCGTCCCGGCCGAGGAGGACGGCCACGACGCCGACCACCCGCACCGCTCCTGGTCGTCGCGCACGTACCGGCCCGAGGGCGGCCCGCCGGTGCGCGTACTGGCCGCCCCGTCCGGCGATCCCGCGCGGCGCCGCGCGCACACCGCCGACACCCAGCGGTTCTGGGCCGAGCACGTCCGCCTGCGCGCGGGCGACGCGGTGCTGATGGTGACCGCGCCGATCTACGTGCCGTTCCAGCACTGCGACGCGCTGCGCACCCTCGCCGTGCCGTACGGCTGCGCGATCGAGACCGTCGGCGTCGACCCGGCCCTGCCCGACCTGGCCGGGCTGCCCGAACCGGCGCTCACCCCGGGTCGCTACCTCCAGGAGATCCGCTCGGCCATCCGGTCCGTGCGGGCCCTGCACACGGCGCTGGGCGACGGCTGAGCGGCCCACGGCCGAGGGCCGACGCGCGACGGATCGCCGCGCGCCGGCCCGTGGACCGCGCTCAGTTGACGTAGACGGGGGCGTTGCCCTTGCTGGCGTCCTGCACGGGCGAGTACGCCGCGGAGAAGTACGCCGTGCCGAAGCAGAGGCTGGGGCCGGAGAACTTCGTCAGCGTCTGGTTGGTGAAGGTGATCGAGTTGTTGGCGTTGGTCGCCGTGCCGGTCAGGCTGTTGGTGCTGGTCCGGTAGACGCAGGTGATCGCGCCGAGCAGCGAGTTCAGCACGACGGTGCTCTGGATCGGCGCCGCCGCCGTGCCGCTGATCTTGACCACGCCGGCGCTGGTGACCGAGGTGGCGTACGGCAGGTTCTGCACGGTCACGCTCTGCACCCCGGTGGTGCCGATGACGTTGGTGGTGCAGTTGGTGAAGGACTGCGCGGTCAGGCTCTCGGTGGCGGTGCCCGGGGCCGCCGGGTTGCTCAGCACCTTGGCGCTGAAGGTGGACACGGCGCACTTCACGCCGGTGGTGCCCGAGGCGGAGGAGTAGAAGGTGGCGTTGGTGCCGGTCCTGAGGCTGGCCCGGATCACGTCGTTGACGGCGACGGCGGTGCCGCCCGGCGTCGGGTAGGTCAGCACGTTGTTGGCGAACGGTGCCGGGGTGGCGGAGCGCGGAGCTGCGGCGGAGCCCGGGGCGGCGGCGAGGCCGGTCAGCAGCGCGAGGGTGGTGAGACCCACGCCGATTCGTCCGTACCTGAGCATGGTTCTTCCTTTCCGGGGGCGGGGGAGGTCGACTCGCGCGGGCGGGGGGTGCCCGCGTGGCGACCGGGGCCGTCGCGTCATGGACGGCGGTGGCGGTGGTGGTGCGGCGAGTCAGCGGGCAGGCCGGCGTGGCGCGCCGCGGCGCAGCGGCGTCACCTGCGTCTTTCCGGCCTTGGGAGGGCGCTCCTGTTCCGCGATAATGGCAGCCATCGAGCCCTCCTTCGATGAGCCGACGGGTGACCATCCGGAAGATCACCCATGGTGACGGGATCCCAACTGAGCGTGCAGAAAGTTATAAACCCCGGAGGGTCGTAAAGTCAATCGAACGGAGAGGCAGGCACGTTGACCACGCAGCGCCGCCCGCATCCGGCGCCCCTGCCGGGCGCACGCCCCGGTCGCGACCCCGATCGCGCGATCAAACGTGGTCCGCGCCGGCTCTCCGCCGAGGCGGTGGCCGCGACCCAGCGCGACCGCCTCTTCGACGGGCTCGTGCGGGAGGTGGCGACGAAGGGCTACGACAACGCCCGGGTCACCGACATCTGCCACGCCGCCGGGGTGACCCGACCGGCCTTCTACGCCCTCTTCAGCGGCAAGGAGGACGCCTTCCTCGCCGCGTACCGGCACGGCGTCGCCGTGCTGTCGCAGCTCATGGAGAGCGCCTACCGGGAGGCCGGGCCCACGTGGTCGGACGCCGCCCGCGCCGCCCTGCGCACCCTGCTGGAGGTGCTGGCGAGCGTGCCCGCCTTCGCCCGGATGGCGCTCGTCGAGGTGGACGCGGCCGGCCCGGACGCCCGCCGCGAGCGCGACGCCCTGCTCGGCAGCTTCCGCCGGTTCTTCGCCGACGCCGGCCCCGGGCCGACGGCGGACGTGGACCGGGACGCGCTGGTGTCCACCGTGGTCGGCGGGATCCACGCCACCGTGCGCAGCCGGGTGGCCCAGGGGCGGGCGACGGAGCTGCCCCAGCTGCTGCCGGTGCTCACCTACGCGGCCACCGCGCCCTTCCTCGGCACCGACGACGCGGCCCGGGCGACGCGGCTGGCACGCCCGGCCGACGGCCCGGGCACGACCGCGCCGTGCGCGCCGGCCGGCGAGGCGGCCACCCGCTCCTGACGGCGACCCGACCCCGGCCGGGCAGCCGACACCGCGCGGTCGGAAACCGCAGCGGTTTTTCACTTTGGCCGCATTTGGCAGATACCGCCTCAACCTGCCCCCACCGGCCGTTGACCCGGCATTTACTCGGCGGTAACTTCAGCCTGCGCAGAGCTTGAGCCGATTTCCCATTGTCGCCGATCAATCGATCTTCGAAAGGGAGCCCGCCATGTCGGAGCAGATCGCACCGATCGAACCCGATCCGCCGCGCAGCGGCGTGCGCTGGCGCCGGTTCGCCGCCACGCTGGGCACCGTCGTGGCGGGTGCCGCCGGCATGGTCGTGCTGACCGCCCAGGGCGTACTGGGCGCGCAGTTCGCCATCTCCGGCATGCCGTTCACCGTCACCGCCGACAAGCTCACCGGCACGGGGTTCGAGCAGTTCGCCACCATCGACCAGATGATTCCGGACAGCCCCAACCAGGGCGACACCGGCGGGCAGGTGCTGGTGATGGTGTCGGCGATCGACAAGGCCGAGCTGACGAACCTCTGCCAGAGCATCAACCTGGGCGGCGTCTACCTGAAGATCACCGCCGGCGGCGCCGGCACGCCGGTCACCGCCCGCACCCTGGTCGTCGACGGCGACGAGGTCGCCGGCAACGCCTCCTTCAAGAACATCAACGTCGGGCAGGACGCCAGCACCCTCGACCAGGTCCCCGGGGTCAAAGGCAACCCCGGCGTCTTCGCCCAGCAGTCGGACACGGTGATCATCACCAACCTGCGGCAGAACAACTACGCCACCACGGCCGCCGTCTTCAACCTGCCCGACCTGCGCATGGCGTTCACCTCCGACGGATGCTGACGTGACCACCGCGGGACACCACCCGGTGCCAGCCGCCCGCCGACCCGGCGGGCGCTGGCGCCGCTGGCGGCGGGGCCGCCCGTTCACCGCCGGGGTGCTGATCGCGCTCGGCGGCACGGAGATGCTCGTGACCCTGCGCGCGCCGCTCGGGGTGCTGCTGCACGTCGGGCCGCAGGGGCTGGCCGCGTACCTGGTGCCGGCCGTCCTGGTGCTCTGCGGGGTGCTGCTGGTCGCCACTCCGCAGCAGCGGGTCTTCTACGCCGTGCTCTCCCTGCTGCTCGGGCTGGTCTCCTGGCTGACCTCGAACCTGGGCGGCTTCCTGGTCGGGATGCTGCTGGCCCTCGTCGGCGGGGCACTCGCCTTCGCCTGGACGCCCGACAAGCGGCGCCAACCGGCCGGCGCCACCGGGGCACCCGGAGCACCGGCCCCGCAGACCGGAGCACCGGCTCCACAGACCGGGGACCCGGACGACGACGCGGGCGACGACGAGCTGCTGCCGGGCCTGGGCACGACGCACCCGACGCCCGCCGACCGGGGCTGAGTCAGCCGGCGGTGTCGCGTACCGCCTGGGCGAAGACCTCGGAGCGGTGCTCGAAGTTGCGGAACCGCCCGTAGCTCGGCGCCGCCGGGGAGAGCAGGACCACCCCGCCGGCCGGGGTCACCTCGCGGGCCAGCCGGACGGCGTCGACCAGGTCGTCGACCACCTCGGTACGCACCTTCGGCAGGCCGGCGAGCGCCTCGACGATGCGGGGGCCGCTGTCGGGGATGCCGAGCACGGTGAGTTCGCGTTCCGCGAGGTGCTCGCGCAGCGGCGTGTAGTCCAGGCCCCGGTCGGTGCCGCCGACGATCACGGTCAACGGCCGCCCCTCGTACGCGTCGATGGCGTGCATGGCCGCGTACGGGCTGGTGGCGAGGGTGTCGTCGACGAAGGTCAGGCCGGACGGGTCGGCGATCTCGGTGAGGCGGTGGGCCAGCCCCTGGAACTCGGCGACCGCCACGGCCAGGGTGTCCCGGCGTTCCACCACGTCGACGCCGAGCGCGTCGAGCACGGCGAGCGCGACGCAGAGGTTGCCCTCGTTGTGCCGGCCGACCAGCGGCAGCACCGCGCGCGGGAACAGCGGCCGGTCGCCGAGGTGGAACCAGGGCGTGCCGTCGGCGCCGCCGGCCACGTGGGCGGTGTCCGGCAGGCCGGCGCGCACCGCCGCGCGGTCGCCCAGTTCGAGGGCGAGCCTCGGGTCGGCGCCGTTGACCACCACGGTCCGTGGCCCGTGCGCCAGCAGGTTGAGCTTGTCCCGGTAGTACTCGCGCTCGCCGCCGTGCGCGTCGAGGTGCTCGGGGAAGAGGGAGGTGACGACCGCCACCCGGGGCGAGTCGGTCAGGTCGCTGCACTGGTAGCTGGACAGCTCCAGCACGTACAGCTCCGCCTCCGGCAGGTCCAGCGTCGGCACGCCGATGTTGCCGCCGAACACGTTCGGCCGGTCCACGGCGGCGAGCAGGTGGCTGATCAGGCTGGAGGTGGTGCTCTTGCCCTTGCTGCCGGTGACGCCGACGGTGCGGGCGGCGTGGTCGGCCATCCACAGTGCGGTGCCCTGGGTGACGGTCGCCCCGCGCCGGCGCAGCTCCACCAGCCACGGGTGGGTCTGCGGCACGCCGGGCGAGCGGACCACCACGTCGGCGGCGGCCAGCCGGGCGAAGCCCTCCTCGCCGGTGACCAGCGGCGCGGCCTCGGCCAGCGGCCCTTCCCAGGGCAGGCTGAGAAAGTTGGCGCTGTCGTCGACGGCGACCAGGTCGGCCGGGCCGTGCGCGGCGATCGCGGTCACTGCGGCCCGGCCCTCCCGGCCGGCCCCCCAGACGGCGACGGTACGTCCGCGCAGGTCAGACAGGCGCACGGGCTCTCCTCAGGGGGTGTTGGCGGGCGGGGCAGGGGCGGGTCCGGCGCAGCCGGACACGGCCGGACGAACCAGGGCCTAGTATGGCGTGTGCCCAACGAGCAGCTCCGGCGGATGGACGCCTTCACCTTCCCGTCCTACTCGATCGACCTCTCCACCGGGGAGGTGTTGTTCGACTACGCCCTCACCGGCCCCGACGGCGAGCAGCGGTTCACCGAGGTGGTCACCCTTCCCCTGCCGGACGCGCCGCCCTCGGACGAGACCGTGGCGACCCTGGGCCGGGTGCTGGAGCTGCTGCACGTGGTCGCCGGCGTCAGCTACTACAAGGCCGCCGCGCCGCCCCGCCTGGTGCTGCCGGCGCCGCTGGGCCCGGCCGCCGCCGAGCTGGTCACCGCCGTCTACACCAAGGGCCTCGCGGAGTACGCGTACCGCAACCAGCTGCCGCACGTGCTCGAGCTGCGCCCGGAGGTGCCGCCCGGCACGGTCTCCCCGGCCCGGGAATACGACGACTCCGACCGGCGTCCGCTCTCGGCGGTCGGCGGCGGCAAGGACTCCATCGTCAGCCTGGAGGCTTTGCGCCGGGCGGGCTTCGACCCGGTGCCCTTCTCGGTCAACCCGAACCACGTGATCGTCGCGGTGAACGAGGCGTCCGGGCTGGCCCCGCTCGCCGCCCGGCGGCGCATCGACCCGGTGCTGTTCGAGCTGAACGCCGCCGGGGCCCGCAACGGCCATATCCCGGTCACCGCGATCAACTCGCTGATCGCCGTCGCCACGGCGGTGCTGCACGGCCTGGGCCCGGTGGTGATGTCCAACGAGCGCTCGGCGTCGGACCCGAACCTGGTCTGGAACGGCCACGAGATCAACCACCAGTGGTCCAAGGGCGTGGAGGCGGAGGGGCTGCTCCGGGCCGCGCTGGCCGCGCACGCCGGGCTCACCGAGCCGTACTTCTCGCTGCTGCGCTCACTGTCGGAGCTGCACATCGCCCGGTCGTTCGCCGAGATCGACCGCTACGACGACGTGGTGACGAGCTGCAACGCCGCGTTCAAGCTGCGCGACGCCAGCGAGCGCTGGTGCCGCGACTGCCCGAAGTGCCGGTTCGTCTTCCTGGCCATGGCGCCGTTCATGCCCCGCGAGCGGGTCACCCACATCTTCGGCGGCGACCTGCTCGCCGACTCCTCGCAGATCCCCGGCTACCGGGAGCTGCTGGGCGTGGACGGGCACAAGCCGTTCGAGTGCGTCGGCGAGGTGGAGGAGTCCGTGGTGGCCCTGAGCCTGCTGGCCGAGCAGGACCAGTGGCGCGACGCCCCGGTCGTCCGCGCCCTGGTCGACGCGGTCCCGGCCACGGCCTGGTCGACGGCGGCCACCTCGGACGTCTTCACCCCGGGCGGCCCGAACCACATCCCCCCGCCCTACGCCAAGGCCCTCACCACCCTCACCTGACCCCCACCCCTCCCTCCCCCTCACCCCCCTCCCTCGCCCCTCCCCTCGCCCGGTTGATCATGAAGTTGTTGCGCTGCGCCTCGGCGTGTCGCGGCAACAACTTCATGATCAACGGGGCTGGCGCCGGGGTCAACGGGGCTGGCCGGGGTCAACGGGGTGATGCGGGGTGGGTGCGGATGGCGTCCAGGGCCAGCAGGGCGACGTGCAGGGAGAGGCAGGCCTCGACCGAGTCGAGGTCCACGTCCAGGACGCGGCGGATCCGGGCCAGGCGCTCGTAGAAGGCCGGTCGGGACAGGTGTGCCGCCCCGGCCGCCGCCGACTTGTTGCGGCCCTGCTCCAGGTACGCCCGCAGGGTGCCCAGCAACTGCTCCCGCGGGTACTGCGCGTCGTGGGTCAGCAGTGCGCCCAGTTCCCGCTCGACGAAGGTCTGCAACCGGGGCTCGTCGCGCAGCAGGTGCAGCAGCCCCGCCAGCCCGACGTGCGGCAGCCGGAAGACCGGCAGGTCCCGCCGGTCCCGCCGGGCGGCGTCGGCGATCTGCCGGGCCTCGACCAGCGACCGGCGCGCCTCCCGCAGGCTGGGCACGCCGGAACCGGCCGCGACGAGCAGTCCGCCGCCTGCCGGCCGGGCCACGCCGTTCGTCCGCCCGTGGGACCGGGCCGGTCCGTCACCACGGACGGGGCCGCCCGGGCGGGCCTGGCCGTCGGGACGAGCGGAGCCGCCCGGGCGGGGAAGACTCTCCGGGCGCACGAGCCCGTCCGGGCGGGCGGGGGTGTCCGCGCGGGCGGGGGCGTCCGGGCGGGTGCGGTGCAGCGCGGTGGCGAACGCGGCCAGCGACCGCTCCTCGGCCGCCGGCTCCGGCAGGGCGAGCAGCACGCCGACGGCATGGTCGTCGATGGCGCTGGACAGCCCGGTCAGCTTCGCCTCGTGCAACGCCTGCCCGACCGCCTCGGCGAGATCACGCAGCCGAGCAGGACCGGCCTCCGGACCGCCCGGGTGCCCCTGGTCCGGGGCCGGGCCGCCCTCCCCCGCCGGGTCGTCGGCCCGGTGCCGGACCACCACGCCGACCAGGTGCCGGCGCTCCAGCAGCACGCCGAGCGCCCGGGCCCGCAGGGCGACCTCGTCGACCGGCAGCGAGTGGTCGAGCAGGGCGGTGAGCAGCGTACGGTGGATCTGCCGCTCCAGGCCCTCGGCGTCGCACCGGATCAGCCGGCCCAGGGCCAGCGTCGAGGCGGCCCGCTCGACGAGGATGGTCAGCCGGGTGGGCGGGACCACGGGCGGCACGGCGACGCCGACGGGCGCACCGCCCTCCTCGGCGGGGTCGAACACGCGCCGGCCCGCCGCCAGGTCGCCCCCGCCGGGCCAGCGCAGCAGCAGCCGCCCCCAGTCCTGCCCCCGGGCGCCCACCGTGGTCACCAGCCACCCGTTGTCGCCGTCGTACGCGGTCCGCCCCGCCGGCCGGATCCGCCGCGAGTGCTGCTCCCAGCAGTCCAGCAGCAGCTCGGCGCTCTCCCCCGCCGGGTCGTACGCGAGCACCTGCCGGGAGAGGTTCTCCAGCACCACCGGGCAGCCGGAGAGGTCGGCGGCCTGCCGCACCACCTCGCCTGGGCCGGCGCCCTCCACCGACAGCTCCGTGAAGCGCTGGTGGATCTCCTCCGTCGCCCGCAGCTCGGTCAGCTGGGCGTCGACGATCAGCGCGTGCACGGCCTCGGTGATCCGGACGAACGGGGTGGCCCGCCGCAGCTCGACCAGGGGCAGGCCGCGCCGCTCGGCGGCGGCGGCCATCACCCGGGGCACCCCGCTGACGTACCGGCGGCCCAGCTCGACGACCAGGCCGGAGACGCCCACGTCGGCCAGGTCGCCGATGAAGGCGCGCAGCCCGGCGTCATCGGCGGGCAGCCCGATGCCGGTGGTGAGCACCAGCTCGCCACCGCCGAGCAGCGGAGCGATGTCGGGCACCTCGGTCACGTGCACCCAGCGCACCGGGCGGTCGAGACCGGCGTCCCCGGCGACCAGGCGCGGAGCGCCGTGGCGGACCGGGTCCAGCGCGAGGACCTCACGGACGGTAGGGAACACGGGCGACACGCTACCGTCCGTGACATAGATTCCGCACGGGCGGCCACCCGGTCCCGGGCCCCGCCCGCCCTGTCCGACTCGAACGACGACCCGCTCCGCGTCCTGGGGCAAATCAGTACCGAGATACGGTCGGGATCATGACCCTCATCTTCCCCGACCTCGGCCTGCACCTGGGCGTCCTGGACGCCCTGCTGGACGACGCGATCGCTGCCGACGACCTCAAGGCGCTCATCGAGTCGACCGGCCCCGATGGCCCGGAGGACGGCTACCCAGGTCCTGGCCCGCGCCTGAAGGCGTCGCTGGAGCTGTTACATGCCGTCACGGTGCCGTCGGCCGATGCCGCAGCGATCACCGACTTGCAGTTCGACGGCGGCAGCGACATCTACATGCTGATCGAGCAGACCCTGGACATCGACACCGGCGGCGAGTCCGACGACTACAACGTGACGTCCCTGGAGGGCATTCACGCTCTGTCCAGCCTGCGGTCCCTGGACCTGGACGGCCACGGCTATCGTCCAGGGCCGTTGGACCTGACCCCGCTGACCGGCCACCCGGCCCTGTCGGAACTGGTACTGACCGGTAAGTGCACGGGAGCGGCGGCGCTGGAGTCGCTGCCTGCGCTACACACCCTGGACGTCTCGCTGGCGCACCTCGACGACCCCGACGTCCTGACCCGCCTGGAGGCCCGCGGAACGACGATCAACCGTTGACCGCGCCACAGCAGAGGCCCTTGCCTCACAGCGGCCGGGAGTCCTGGGCTTGATATGGCCCGCCCGCGTGAAGCCGTTGAATCCAGCTTGATCGGGTCAGGGCGCAGGCACGGGTCAGCCCAGTGCCTTGCGCAGCAGCGCCGTCAACTGGTCCTGCTCGTCGGGCGAGAGTCGTCCGACCGCCGTGCGGGCGAAGGTGAAGGCCGTCGCGAACCGGTGGTTGATCTCGTCCCCCCGGGGGGTTCTCGCGACGAGCCGTGCGCGGCGGTCCCGAGGGTTCGGTTCGCGGGTCACGAGGCCGAGCGCTTCGAGACGCACGACGATCTGGGTGATGTTGGAGGCATCGCAGCCGAGTTCCTCGGCCAGGGCGCCCATGCCTCGTCGCTCATCGAGTCGCCCGAGCACACATGCCTGCGCCGGGCTGAGCGACAGCTCGGCTGCCGCCGCCTCGTAGGCGCGGTCGTACACGTCGACCAGGTCGAACAGGGCTGCCTCGGCCTCGGACGAGGGAGTCACGGGTCCGTTCGGCAGCGCCATGTCCCCCAGCCTAGATGAGTTACTTGATTCGCTCAAATAGCTGTGGTCCAATGATCCTTGATGCACTCAAGTAAACAAGGGGGGGACGATGGGGAGCAGAGTCGAGCGCACAGCGGGCGACGCGATCGTGGCGCCGCAGATGAACGCGGTCGTCCTTGACCGGTTCGGCGGAGTCGACGAACTCTCGTCGCGCCGGATACCGCTCCCGCAGGTCGGTGACGACGACGTCCTCATCCGGGTGGAGTACGCGGGCGTCGGGTCCTGGGACGCGGGCGAGCGGGAGGGGGACTATGACGGCGTCTTCGGCGTCGCCTCGACCTTCCCCTACATCCTCGGCTGGGACGCGGCCGGCACGGTGGCCGCGGTCGGGCGCAACGTCACCCGGTTCGACGTGGGCGAGCGGGTCTACGCCGCGACGATGCCGGTGCCGCGTGGTGGCACCTATGCCGAGTACGCCGTCGTCGAGGCGGAGTTCGTGGCTCGCGTGCCCGACCGGCTGCCGACCGGACAGGCCGGCGCGATGGCGTGGGACGCCCTGACCGCACTGAGGGGTCTCGACCTGCTCGGGCTGCGGCCGGACGAGACGCTCATGGTCTTCGGGGCCAGCGGGGGCATCGGGCACATGGCCGTGCAGCTGGCGCGGCACAGCGGCATCCGGGTGTTGGCTGTGGCTTCTGGTGACGACGGTGTCGCCCTGGCCCGGCGGCTGGGCGCCGACGACGCCGTCGACGGTCGTCGAGACGACGTGTTGGCCGCGGCGGTCGAGTTCGCACCGGACGGGCTCGATGCGGCTCTGGTCACCGTGGGAGGCGAGATCGCCGAACGATCTCTGCGCGCGATCAGGAAGTCGGGACGGATCGCCTGGCCGAACGGTGTCCTGCCCGCGCCGGTGACGTCGCCGGGCGCGACGGTGTCCCACTACGACGGGGACCGGGGCCGCACCGCCACCGATCGGCTGAACGCGATCATCGAGGCGAGCTCCTTCGAGGTCCACGTCGCCCGGACTTTCCCGTTGGCCCGAGCCGGGGATGCGCACCGCGCCCTGAATGATCACTATGTCGGGAAGCTGGCCCTCAAGGTCGGATAGGACGCGACAGACGGCCCGAGGTTCCCTGAACGACACGGCCCGGAAGCCCCTCGACGTGAGGGACTTCCGGGCCGCGTGACGATCATGCCCAGAGGCGTCGCTCAGTCGACGCCGAACTCCATCGCGGCGCGGTCGAGGGCCTCGTCGGCGGCGGAGGGGACGCCCCGGGAAGCGATGGCCTCCGCGCCGCCCTGCGGCATCGCGCCGATAAGCCCGGTCGAGGCGGCCTGTGCGGCGCCGACCATCCGCTGCGGGGCCGCGCCGCCGACCATGCCGAGGGTCGCGTACTGCTCCAGCTTCGCCCGCGAGTCGGCGATGTCCAGGTTGCGCATGGTGAGCTGGCCGATCCGGTCCGACGGGCCGAACGCCGAGTCCTCGGTACGCTCCATCGACAGCTTGTCGGGGTGGTAGCTGAACGCCGGGCCGGTGGTGTCGAGGATCGAGTAGTCCTCGCCCCGGCGCAGCCGCAACGTCACCTCGCCGGTGACCGCCGTGCCGACCCAGCGCTGCAACGACTCGCGCAGCATCAGCGCCTGCGGGTCCAGCCAGCGCCCCTCGTACATCAGCCGACCGAGGCGGCGGCCCTCGTTGTGGTAGTTCGCCAGGGTGTCCTCGTTGTGGATGGCGTTGACCAGCCGCTCGTACGCGGCGTGCAGCAGCGCCATGCCGGGCGCCTCGTAGATGCCCCGGCTCTTGGCCTCGATGATCCGGTTCTCGATCTGGTCCGACATGCCCATGCCGTGCCGGCCGCCGATGGCGTTGGCCTCCAGCACCAGGTCGACGGGGCTGCCGAACTCCTTGCCGTTGATCGTCACCGGGCGGCCCTGGTCGAAGCCGATCGTGACGTCCTCGGTCGGGATCTCCACGGACGGATCCCAGAACCGGACTCCCATGATCGGGTTGACCGTCTCGATGCCGGTGTCGAGGTGCTCGAGGGTCTTCGCCTCGTGGGTGGCGCCCCAGATGTTGGCGTCGGTGGAGTACGCCTTCTCGGTGCTGTCCCGGTAGGGCAGGCCGCGTTCGAGCAGCCACTCCGACATCTCCTTGCGCCCACCGAGTTCGGTGACGAAGTCGGTGTCGAGCCACGGCTTGTAGATGCGCAGCTGCGGGTTGGCCAGCAGGCCGTAGCGGTAGAACCGCTCGATGTCGTTGCCCTTGAAGGTCGAGCCGTCGCCCCAGATCTGGACGTCGTCGGAGATCATCGCCCGGACCAGCAGGGTCCCGGTCACGGCCCGGCCCAGCGGGGTGGTGTTGAAGTACGCCCGCCCGCCCGAGCGGATGTGGAAGGCCCCGCAGGTCAGCGCCGCCAGGCCCTCCTCGACCAGGGCGGCGCGGCAGTCGACCAGTCGGGCGACCTCGGCGCCGTAGCTGAGCGCGCGACCGGGCACCGAGGCGATGTCCGGCTCGTCGTACTGGCCGATGTCGGCGGTGTAGGCGCAGGGAACGGCGCCCTTGTCGCGCATCCACGCGACCGCGACCGAGGTGTCGAGGCCGCCGGAGAAGGCGATGCCGACACGTTCGCCGATGGGCAGGGAGGTGAGAACCTTGGACACAAGGAAGATTATGCACTAGGCCGCATGGCCATGCAAACGCAGGGTAGGGACATGACCAGCGACAGCGGGACCCACCGCACGCCCCGCACCGCCGCAAGGGTCCCGCTCTAGTAATAGTTGTCGATCGGCTGGCGCGCCTCGTCGAACAGCGCCGGCCCCTCGTACCGCACCGGGGGCAGCGGCGGGGTGACCGGCTTGACCTCCTCGAACTGTTCGGCGGACAGGGCGTACACCACCCGGCCGAGGCCGGACCGGTCGATCGCGGTCGCGCACATCGGGCAGGGCTGGCAACTGGTGAACATGGTGGTGCCGGCGGCCACGTCGGGAGCGAGTTCCCGAGCGGCCCAGCGGGCCAGCTTCAGTTCCGGGTGGGCGGTGATGTCCGAGTCGGAGACCACGGTGTTGTGGTCCTCAATCAGGACGGTGCCGTCCGCACCGACCAGCAACGAGCCGAACGGCCGTTCGCCGGATGCCCCGGCCTCGCTGGCGAGTTCCACCGCACGGCGGAGAAATCTCTCGTCGTCAGGGGTCATCGGTCCTCCTGGGATCTGTGGTACGCGGCCACGGCCGCAAGGGTCTGCCAGGCGCGTCCGGGCTGGCGGATCTCGGTCAGGTCGCCGTCGAACGGGTCGAGCACCACCGTTTCCGCCCCGAGCAGACGGATCTGGTCGATGTCAGCGATGATCTGCTCGATGGTGCCGACACCGGCGAGCCGGTCCGGGGCGGTCACCACTTCTCGGGTCTCCCGGAGTCCGATGCGTGGCATCAACGCGGGCACCGGCCGGCCCAGTGCGTCGGCGGTGGCCTTCAGCCGCCCCGCTGCGTCCGCCAGCCATCCGGGCGTGACCCGCAGCGGGTGCCAGGCGTCACCGAGCAGTACCGCGCGACGAATGCCGGCGTCGCTGTTGCCGCCGACCCAGATCGGGATCGGGGTCGTATCGTAGTCGTCGGTGTTCCGCCAGGCGTCGCGCATGACGTGCAGGTACTCATCGGTCAGCGCGCCGCGCCGCCGGAACGGCACGCCGAGCGCCTCGAACTCCTGCCGGGCCCAGCCGACGCCGACGCCGAGGACGAGCCGACCGCCGCTGAGCCGGTTGAGGTTCGCCGCCATCCGGGCGGTGAGCAGCGGGTGCCGGTACGGGACGATGAGCACCGTGGTGCCCAGCCGGACCCGGCGGGTCACCCCGGCCAGCCAGGACAGCGTGGTGAACGGCTCGTAGAACGGCGCCGGATACTGCTCGGCCACGTCCGGCGTCACCGCGATGTGATCGGAGACCATCAGCAGGTCGAAGCCGAGGCCCTCGACCGTCTGCGCCCACCGTCGCAGCATTTCGGGGTCGGTACCCGGGGCAAAGTTCGGTACGTTGACGCCAATTTGCACGGGTTCCACGCTAGCCGGGGTGGGTTCCGTGTGTGAACATCGCGTTCCCTGCCTTTGCTGGCTTTTGCCGTGGATCCATCGGCAAGATGGCCCGATGGCCGAGAATCTTGACGCTGTCGATTGGTCCATTCTGATCGAGTTGCAGGGCGACGGCCGGCTGCCGATCACCGAGCTCAGCCGCCGGGTCAAGCTGAGCGCGTCGGCCACCAGCGAACGGGTGAGGCGGCTGGAGGCGACCGGTGTGATCAGCGGCTACCGCGCCGAGGTCGACCTGGCCAAGGCGGGCTTCGCCGTGCTCGCGGTGGTCCGGCTGAAGTACCCCGGCAGCCGGCACGAACCGCTGCACCAGCTGCTGGAGCGACGGTCGGAGATTCTGGAGTGCCTGCGCACCACGGGAGACGACTGTTACGTGCTGAAGGTGGCCGCGACGTCGATGGCGCACCTCGAACAGGTCGTCGACGATCTCGCCGGGTTCGGCAGCACCACCACCAACGTGGTCTACAGCGCCACCCTGCCCTATCGCGGCCCGCGCCTGTCGCCGCCCCGCTCGTGACCGGGGCACGAACGCCCCCCGCGGCTGAAGCGGAGCACTAGGGCGTGTGTCGAAGTCCTCGGTCGAGCCGAGGCGGAGTCCAGGCGGCGTCCGGCAAGGCGGAGATCGGTCCGGATACCGGTGGCGTATCCGGACC